>JAIBAD010000006.1 GCA_019695395.1 Alphaproteobacteria bacterium | reverse complement strand
AGCCATTTATTGATTTTTTATTTAAATAATAGCGATTCCTCAAGAAAATTAGATAATTTTAAGAATTATTACTATTTCGACGCAATAAAGAATAAATCAGACGCGATAACCTTATTTTTGTTAAAGATAATTAATTATACCAAACACAAAAATTTTTAGGAATAAAATAAAACGATTTTTTAATTGATTTAAATCAAACCTTTTATATCCCTTTTCATTTTATAGTTATAAAATGAAAGGGACATCGTTATGACAATAAAATCAATTCTTTGTATTTTTAATGGTTCACAGGATGAACTAAATGCGCTTAATACAGCATACGTTTTAGGTAAAACTTATGGGGCTGAGATCCGCGTCCTTCATATTTCTCCTGATCCTGCTTCTTTTGCTAGTACTTATAGTGAAGGAATTATTCTTAATAGCCCATTTATCAAATCAATTGAAAAAGAAAATACGGAACATATGCATAAAGCAAAACAATATGTTTCTTCTTTTGCTGTCAAGCATAATTTACCTTTTGATAAAAAAGAAATACCCATGCATCATGCATCTATTCGCTTTCAACATTTGATAGGCATGGGAGATTTTATAGTTGCACATGAAGGTCGTTTGAGTGATCTAATTGTTATTGGACATAAATCTGCCTCACTATATGATTTACTTAGTCCAGCTTTATTTGATACTGGACGTCCTGTATTTATATTACCTGCTGAGCCTCATAACTTAACTAATGAATTTAAAGATAAAATTGTAGCTTTTGCTTGGAATGGTAGCTTACAAGCAGCACGTGCTATTTATAATGCCTTACCTTTATTACATCGTGTTGAAAAATTTTATATTATTAAAGTAGAAAAACGAAATTCCGAACTTAGTGATGAAACTAATCTCATGTCTTATTTAAAGACCCATGGCATATCTACCGAAAGTATTTTGATTCCTGCAGGGAAATATCAAAATACGGGTGAGGCTATCGCAACAAAGACTAAAGAACTTAATGCTGATTTATTAATAATGGGCGCTTATGGACATAGTGTGTTTAGGGAAATGATATTAGGGGGTGTAACACAATATATGTTAAAAAATATTCAACTCCCTATATTGCTCTCACATTAATACAAACTATTTATAAGTTATTGAGTGGCTGTTTTCTTATTTATAGAATGATGTGTCTCACATTCTTCTGAAATAGAACAAAAATTACAAACGTATTTTTCAATACGCTTAAGATCCGTAATTGTCACTCGATTTCCATTAATACTAATCCCATGTTCCTTAAGTTTATTTAGAGTGCGTGAAAAAGTTTCAAGTTCCATACCAAGACGTGAAGCAATTAATGTTTTGCTATAAGGCAAATCAAAACCTTCGGGATTAAAACCATATAAAATACATAGCCGTTGCATAAAACAAGCTACCAATTGAGCAGCAGACATTGTTGCTTGATGTTCAGCCTCTACTTCTGCCATATGCGCATGATTGGCAATCAGCGATAATAAATTAAGTGCAAAAGTACTATGTTTTTTAGCTGTATTTTTTAACCATAAGGCCGGAAACTCCATTATTGCTGAATCTTCAACTACTTGTGCATTTACACGATGATTTTGGCAAGAATCCATAATTTCATCTTCACACATAGTTTGGCCCGATTTTATAATTGCAATTGTTTTTTCATGCCCATCAATATTTGTACGAAAAAGTTGAATAGTTCCATTAATTATAAAATAAAAGTATGAAACCGGATCACCTTGCGTAAAAAGCATCTCATTTCGTGCAATTTGACGAATATGAGCACATTGAATTAATTCATTTTTTTCAAATTCAGTAAGACCTAAAAATAAAGGAAAGCTATGAATATTATCAGATGGTAGCATAACAGACATAATGTACCTCTAACTAAATTAAAATAAACTCAAAAATTATTGTAACATCATCAATATTGTTTCACAATGATTGTGTTAAATTTTTGATGGATTATTACATTTACTTGCAACTAAAATAAGCAAGCGTTCAATCCATAGCCAGATAAATATTATTCCAGAAATCATAATTACTTTAAACCATTCCAACCCATTCATTGATTTAGTAGAAAAAATATTTTGCATCCACGGGATATAGTTAAATGCCAACTGACATAATAATACACCACCCGTAGCAAATATAGCTGGGGTCAAATTAGAGTTTTGTTTTTGCAAAAAAAACATTCCCCATAGATAATAAATTTGAAAAAAAACTAATCCATTAATAGCAACAGTACGTGCTAAATCTGTATCTTTAATCTGCATTTCAAAGAAAAATATACCAATAGTTCCACCTGTAATCAAAAAAATATGCCATAACATTAATCCAATCGCTGATTTAGAGAATAATGGCGCTCCAATTGGTACTGGCGCATCGCGCATATTAGAAGAATTACTTCTCACAAACGAAAAAGTAAGCGACAGCATAACTGCTGTTACCATATTTACCCATAATATTTGTAAGGGCATTATAGGCAAAATCCATCCTGCAAATACAGAAACCAATAAAGTTAATCCTTCTGCACCATCTGTTACAAGCATAAATTGAATAGTATGTTTGATATTTTTATAGATATTACGACCCTCTTCAATTGCATGTACAATACTGGTAAAATTATTATCTGCTAATATCAAGTCTGATACTTCTTTTGCGACTTCTGTTCCTTGTCTTCCCATAGCGATTCCTATATTTGCAGCTTTAAGAGCTGGTGCATCATTTACACCATCACCAGTCATTGCTACCACAGCGCCACCCTCTTGTAGAAGCTTCACTAACCGTAGTTTATGTTCTGGCAACATACGTGCATAAACATGTATATTTTTTACTACTTGAATCAAAACTTCATTTGATAGTTTTTCTATATCAGAACCAACAATGACTTGTTTGCTATTTGGGATATCTAACATTTCAGCTATTGCGGATGCAGTAAGCATATGATCACCCGTAATCATCTTCACTTCAATACCAGCATTTAAACATGAAGCAATAGCATTACGCGCTTCCTCACGGGGTGTATCCATAATGCCAAGTAACCCCAATAGAGTCATCTTCTCTTGGATATCTTTATGTTGTAAAATATTATGCTCTTTAGAAGTATGACGGTGTGCAATAGCTAATACACGTTTACCATTCTTTGCCAAATTATTTATTTCTGTTTCCCAATAACTAAAATCCAGTTCTTCTTCATTACCATCAGCTCCTTGTTGACTATTACACATAGCTAAAATTTGTTCTGGGGCACCTTTAATATAAATAACACCTATTCCATTAATATTATGATGCAGAGTAGCCATATAACGAGCTTCAGCTGAAAAAGGAATAACATCTATTCGGGGCCATATTTTATGTAATTTTTCAGCCTCTTGTCCTACTTTTTGCGCAAACGCCATAATCGCACCTTCTGTAGGATCACCATTTAATTCCCATGTATCTTTTTTAAATTTAATAGTAGCATCATTATTTAAAAGTGCCGCGTAACTAATATCTTTTATTGTAGGATATTCGTCAAATTTAATTTCTTTGTTTTCAAATAAAATTTTACCCTTTGGTGTATAACCAATACCGGTAACATAAAAAATATGCTGAGCTGTAACAATATCAGTTACTACCAACTCATTCCTAGTAAGCGTACCAGTCTTATCCGTGCAAATTACGTTAACACTACCCAATGCTTCAATTATTGGTAAGCGCCGCACAATAGCGTTTCGTTTTGCCATAGCACGCATACCAAATGCCATAGTAATACTAATAGTAGCAGGCAACCCTTCTGGAATTACTGATACTATAATACTGGTGATAATCATGAACATCTCATTTATGGGCAAGTTGCGTATCATTAAACCATAAATAAATACACCTAAAGCCACTAACAAAATAAAAGCCGCTAACCAATATGAAAAGCGGTTAAGTTTTATAATTAAGGGGGTTTGCATTTCATCAATTTTAATCAAATTGCTAATACGCCCAACTTCTGTATGAACCCCTGTTGCAACTACTAAGCCTTTAGCTTGGCCTGTTGTTATAAAAGTGCCACTATAGGCCATACAAGAACGCTCAGAAAGAATAGTGTCTTGGTTTACTGGCTGAGTTGTTTTTTTGATATCTAACGACTCACCTGTTAAAATTGATTCTTGTGTGCGCAAATTGTGAGCCATAATTAAACGTAAATCTGCAGGTACCTTATCACCCGCAGTTATTATTACTATATCACCAGGCACTAATTGAGCAGCGGGAAGAACATGCGTTTGTCCATCACGCAGCACAGTAGCATTTGCAATAAGTAAATCTCGAACAGCCCTTAACGCTTTCTCGGCTTTGCTTTCTTGAATAAAACCAATACATGCATTAATAAATACAACACATAAAATTACCGCCATATCCGTCCAGTGCTGGATCAAAGCTGTAATTAATGCAGATAGTAACAAAATATAAATCAAAATATTATGAAATTGCCGCAGATAAAGCCGAATAGAAGATAGAGGCGGTATAATTTGTATTATATTTTCTCCATGAATCTTAAGCCGCTTCTCAGCTTCGACCATAGAAAGTCCATTCTCTGTCGTACCAAGTTGTTTAAGTATTATGTCAGATGAAAGATTATGCCAAAAAGGCATAACATGAACTCGCAATTACTGATTCTTCATCAGCAGGTATAACATAAATTAGGAAATTGCTCACCCAGCCTAATAATGTGCTAATACGTTCACGTATAGGTGCAGCATTTTCACCAATGCCCCCTGTAAAAACTATGCTATCAATGCCACCAAGTGCAGGCAAAAGTGATACAATTTGCTTCGCGGCAAGATAACAATAAAGCTCAACAGCTCGTTTTGCTTCTGGCTTATCACTAGCTAACAATATTTTCATATCCCCGCTTATACCGGAAACTCCTTGCAGGCCAGATTCCAAGTAAAGCAAGCGATCTATTTCCTGAGGTTTCATTTCTAATTCTTTTTCTAAATAAATTACAACGCCGGAATCAAGAGCACCACTACATGTGGACATCATTAATCCGTCTAATGTAGAAAATCCCATAGTTATTGCAATACTTCTTAAATTTTTCATAGCACATGCTGAAGCGCTACTACCTAAATGAACAGCAATAGTTTTTTCATAAATTCTGGAGAATTTTGGTAATACATTCGCAATATATTGGTAGGAAAGTCCATGAGATCCATAACGTTGAATTCCTTGCTTATAATACCAATAGGGAAGTGGTAGAAGACGCTCTATTTCTGGGATCGTATGATGGAACGCTGTATCAAAACAAACAATTTGTTTTATATCAGAATAAAATTTCTGTATTTCTTTAATTAACATTATAGCTGATAATTGATGAAGCGGGGCAAGCGGCACATATCTTCTTAATTTTTCAAGAATAATATCATCTATTTTTATAGGATGCATAAACTCTGGCCCACCATGTATCATGCGATGACCAATAGCAACAATGTTTGACTTATCAATAGAATGAAGCCATTTAATTACTTCTTTAATGTTATGAACTTTAAACCTTTCGCACTTATGCGTTTCGGTATCAAATTTTGAAAGCTTAATATTGGAGGATCCCACATTACATGTAATAATTACACTCATATTCTATTCTTTCTTACCAAAAATAATGCAGGCAGTTAATATATAAAATTTAATACAATATTAAAAACATTAACTGAGAACAAATTAAATATCATATTCCATCAAATAAAGCGGAGAACCTCCGATTTTAATTCACCATAGTTTATTGATAAACACAGGCAATCAGTGTCGAAGATTTTTATCTTTCCCAATGTGATTAGAATTTGACCAAAATTTCTCCATAGCCAAATAAGTAAATGAAATTGTCCAACCGATCATAACCAACCCATTTAAAACTTCTGCACCTGCCAACATACGTAAATCTTTATCTGGTACAATATCTCCAAAACCAAGCGAAGCATAAGTAGAAGCTGAAAAATAAAGTCTTTCAACAAAGCTTTCATAGCTTATTATCGCTGGACTAACACTACCTGTTAAATGTCCAAAAGTGGTATAATTTTCTATCAAAAAATAAATCCCTGCATAAATCCAAATGCTAATAATATGTACCAAAAAAATTGGTCCTATAATTAGCAATACACGCAAACGCCGCCGGATAGTTAAATGAGGCAATATATTCCAAACATACTTAAGTACTGCATATGTAATTAAACTGGTCGTTGCGATAACTATTGCACTTAAAAATAAAATAGCAAAGAAGCTAAACATCTTATTGTACTTTCTTTAATTAAGAAAAATTTTATTAATAAATTGCCATAATTTTATCCGTCTCCTGATATCCTTATCTATATTAAGATATTTTTTTTAAGAAACGCATTAATAAGTAATTAATACATCAATTTTAATTATCATTATGCCAACGTTTTTTTTAAAAAAATTAAAGAAAAGCCGTAAATACGGCTTTTCTTATATTTTTTATACAGCTTGTTTGATTTCTATCTTACGTTCTTTCGTTTGTGTTCCAACTTTTTTTGGCACTGAAAGTGTTAATATCCCATTTTTGAAATTAGCTTCTGCTTTATCAAGATTAGCAATATCTGGTAATGTTACAGCACGATGAAAAGAACCATAAGAACGTTCTTGACGAAAATAACCCTCATGCTCTTCTTTATTTTCCTGTTTCTTTTCACCTTTAATTGTAACATAGCCTTCAGAACAGTTAACTTGTACATCCTTTGCATCCATACCTGGTAACTCAACAGTAATCTTAAACTCTTTATTATTTTCAACTACATCGATAGCAGGAATAATCGAAAATGAATTTTCGTTACGATTAAACCAAGAGGGTAGAGAAATATCACTAAAAAAATCAGAAAACAGTTTATTCATTTCATTTTGGAAAGAAACGATAGGATTAGAACCATGATTTGGTTGCGTATTTTTTCCTAAATGTAATAGTTCACGCGCGGTCATAACTTTCTCCTTTTATATTAATTTATCTGCTGCTTGAATAATGATTTTTACAGGAGAATTTATTTTTATGTTTGATCAGAATCAAAAATTATAAAATTTAATTCTCTACCCTTATAGAGAGTATTTTTGATAGGAAATTAGCATACTATGTAATTTATATAAATTTTATAGGATACTGCATTAAACATATTGTTAATTTAATATTCTAAAAGTTACTCTTTTTTTACTTTTTCATGAAATAATCAATTTTACGCCATAGAATAGCCATAAAATGGGTCAATAGTTTTATTTAAGTCAAATAAATTTCACTTGGGGTTAGAAAATGTTTATTTCTTATATTTTAGACAAATTATCTTCTAA
Organism: Alphaproteobacteria bacterium; assembly: GCA_019695395.1. Taxonomy (NCBI): domain Bacteria; kingdom Pseudomonadati; phylum Pseudomonadota; class Alphaproteobacteria; species Alphaproteobacteria bacterium. Next base: position 47,290 of record JAIBAD010000006.1, on the reverse strand, counting down.
AAAAACGAAAGTAATGTATCCTAAATGCGCTATGCATGAACCCCACATAGATGAAATTTTAAACGATCCTTCTATCCAAGCCATCATGTCTAAAGATGGGGTTAAAAAAAATGATATTTTACTGCTTTTTCATAATTTTAACAGTTTATCACATCACTAAGACATTATTATTTTGGTTTAGCAACCCCAAGAGATTGTTTAAGTTGATCACGTAGTTTATCGTCCCCTAAAAAATCAAGATTTTGTTCTCTGATTTTTGCACCACCTTCATCATAAAGAAATGGCAAACAACAATATCTATTTCCTTTTACAACAGGGGTAGCTTCATGAAGTAAAGAGCAAGAAAACACAACCGCACCCCCAGTAGGCGCACGATACGTTCTTTGATCATATTCTGGAAATTTTAAATCGCCACCTTCATAATCCTCAGCATTTAAATTAATCGTAACAGCAAATCTGCGATGGGCTGTACCTTTGGTTGTGTTGTCTCTATGGGGTTTAAAATATCCTCCTTCGCCTGCACTATAGCGTGCCACAATATATCTTTCTATTCGTGTTACATGAAATTGAAACGCTTTCAAAATCTCAGGTACCAATCTTCTCTCAATACGTAATTTAATCTGGCGCTGAATTTCTTCTTCTTCAATACTATAGTCGGAGCGTCGTTTATGGTTATGATCAACAACAAGCACAGTTTTTCCTGAAGAATCATTACGCATAAATCCACTTTCCGTACCGCCTTTTAAATCATATAACTTGATCAGTTCCTGACAAAAACTTTTTTCAAATAACCTTGGAACTATTAAAATAGGCGCACCCGGTGTAACCAAACCAGTTGCGGTTAAAGGAGGTAAAGTTTTTACATAATGAATTAATTCATCCGCATGATTTTCCGGATTTTTAATTGGCAACACAGCTAAGATTCTAAGATTAGTATCTAAAATAAAACTAACTGGAGAAAAAACTTTTTTATTTTTTCTATCTGAATTTATATCAGAAATAACTTTATAAAGTTTTCCTATTTTTTGTTCAAAATCCCAAAAAAAACGAACCCCTGGAATTTTTTCCTTAGCACGTTTCTGTTTTAAATCTTCGGGATCAAAACTCACACCAAAAAACGATGCATGTTGATCTTGGAACACATTTTGGGCATCCATAATTTTTTTTAGCATAATAGAAACAGGATTTAATCCTGCCGAGCCAAAAAAACATAGCACAAGATAACGGCCTGCTGCCGAATGAAAATTATAATTCGGATTTCCTGAAGAAGGGGCTATAAACCATGGAGCCGGATCTCCTGTTGTTAATAAAGCCAAATTTTAACTCCTTATCCCTATAACATTGCTCAAAAACTAATTTATAAATATTTTAGCATAAACTCTTGACGTTATCCAATTCTCGACGTTAGATCATAGTTAAATATGGCGGGTGTAGCTCAGTTGGTTAGAGCGCCAGTTTGTGGTACTGGATGTCGCCGGTTCGATTCCGGTCACTCGCCCCATCTATAATCTTTAAAAGTTTTATCTTATTTAACATTTATCTAAGAAAAACTGAAATTATTTTTATTAATAATAGATAATTCTCTTTAGCGCCCTTACTTGACAGTTTTTTTAATTTTTTATATTTATAATATCGATCTTACTATAAAGGAATTTTTTATGGCTAAACAGTCAACAGTACTTATCAAACTCGTCAGTTCGGCAGAAACTGGTTATTATTATGTGACTAAAAAAAATGTCCGGCAAACAACAGAAAAATTACATTTCAAAAAATATGATCCTGTTGTTCGTAAACATGTAGAGTTTAAAGAAGCTAAAATAAAATAGCTTATATCACAGAAACTTTTCTTAAGTTATAAAGGGTGGATTGATTCCACCCTTTATTTATTTTACTATTCTTATTTCACTTTTATTTTTATTCTATTACACCAGGTTGTTGAGAGTGTTGATCTGGCGCTTTAATTCTCTTTTTTGGTTCATGTTGATTATCCTGCATACTGTTATCTTGACCAAAAAAATTAGGAGCAAATGAAAGTTGACTGATCTTTTTAAGATATTCACGTAAGGCATCAGCTTGCGGTCCAGGAAAGAGTACAATATTAATTTCACCCGTAGGTTTTATTGTAATAGTTCCCTGTCTACCCCCATCGTAAGAAATTGTAATTGTACCATCCATAGCTGTCGTAATAGTATCTTGAGGTGGATTTGCCATAGGGATGCCATCTCGAACTGCATCTGCAAGGGCGCCAGGGTTAAATCGCCCTATTATTGTTCCTGCTCCAGCTCCCTTTAAACCTTCTATCCAAAAACTACCATCTGCATAATTATGGGCAACGGAATCAGCAAAAAAAGTATCTGTATATTTAAAAAGTTTTTTTACATTTCTATTCTTATTATGATCATAATTAGAATGCTCTTCCAGGATAGCCAGATCATCTTTACATACACCGCCATTATTATAACCAAGCTTACACCCAAGGGCATTTTTAGTCTGTGCATATAAATCAACAGCTACTAAATTCATACTTATCAATAAAATATGAATTAAAAAAAGATTTTTAATTAACTTAATAGGCATCTTAATGAACTCTCTATATATATTAAAATAATATAGCTCTTAAAATAAATTCATAATGCCAGCAAATAATTAATAAATTATTAATTATTTACAACAATTCTTCCAGCAGAATCCAAGGTGAAATGAGGATTCCATGCTATTTCCCACAAATGTTCATCTAAATCTATAAAATAACCAGAATATCCACCCCAGAAAACATTTTGACCAGGTTTTATAATTTTACCCCCTGCTTTTTCTGCTTCTTTTAAAGTTTGATCAACTTTTTCTTTACTTGCTACATTTTGGGCTAAAGTAAATTTATGAAACCCCATACTTTCAGAAGATACACATGCATCTTCTGCTAAAGCTTTAAAATCATATAACGCTAAAATCACCCCACAATCTATAAAAGTAACATGATCATTACTAAAAGGTAATTTTTTCCAACCTAATCCAACAGAATAAAAATTATCTGCACGTTTAAAATCATGCACACCTAAAGTTACAATATTAATTCTTTGATCCATGAAATATTCTTCAACATAAATGTATAATATTATTCAAAGATAATAGGGTCATTCCCTACTTTCTTTGCTTTATCTAGTAAAGTAATTGTTTTGTTTAAAAAAGCGTCAGCAGTTTGAAAGGATTTAGTGATACAAGACCCTACAATTGTAATGGCTGTTGGTAATTTATGTGGAGCAATATCAATAATAATTTCATCTTTACTAATCATTTTGTATAAACGGTTTGCTAACATTTGCGCTGTTTGTAATGTTGTATCAGGCATAACCAAAATAAATTTGTCTTCTGATAATCTTCCTATAAAATCTGGGGAATGGATATGAACTTGCATTCGCCTTATTAAACCATGCAAAAGAGCTTCTGCTACTTGGGGATTACAATTTTTGTTTATTTCATAAAAATTATCCACGTTCACAATCATGATTGAAAGTGGTTTATTATTTTGGTCAAATTGAGCAAATGCTTTCTTTAAATAATCTGCAATATAATGTTCATTATAAAGACCGGTTAAATGATCAACCAACGCATTGGATACATTACGTTCATCAAGAATACGTAATCTTTCTTGATAATAGCTTCTCCTTACTTGTGTTCTTACACGTAATAAAACTTCTTCTCGTTCTATGGGTTTTAAAAAATAATCATTACCCCCATTTTCTAAAGCTTTGACAATTTGAGGTATGTCGCTTAAATTGCCTGTCAGAATGATAGGAACAGGTCTTGTATTTTCTTGAACTCTTAAATAGGCAATAAGCTTTAAAATTTCTTCTAGCCCAAATTCTACACTTAGAATAATAACATTATAATCATCATCCAAAGTTAATTTATCATAAACTAAATCTAAAGATGGCATATGTGTAGTTTGGCATTTTGCTTCTTGGAGTGCATCAGTAATTTTTTGGACCCAAATATTGTTTTCATGAATAAGTAAAATACGTCCAGGTCCTATATCTTCAATTTCATCAGCCATAATCGTGGGCATAAGATAAAATTGCCCCATAGTAGATTCTCTCATATATAATTCATCTATCATCTTTTTGAGATGTACCAACGATTTGGTACGAGCTAAAAGAGCCATATCATTAATTGGTTTCGTTAAAAAATCATCGGCTCCTGCTTCTAGACTTAAACTACGATGAACAGGTTCACTTGACGCTGTAATCATCACAACAGGAATGTCTGCAATTGCTTTGGTCGATCTTATTTTCTTACAAACTTCAAACCCATTCATTCCAGGCATCATCACATCTAACAAAACTAAATCAGGGGGCTGCATTTTCATCATTTCAATAGCGGCTTGACCATTTTCAACAGTGATTACATCAAAACGCTCTGCAGTTAGTCTTGCCTCCAACAATCGTAAATTGGCGGGAACATCATCAACAACAAGAATACGTGCGGGCATAATTTAGCTCAAAAAATTTTGGATTGTTTGTAAAAAATCGGCAATTGAAATAGGTTTTGAGATATAAGCTTCACATCCACTTTCTCTAATCTTTTTTTCATCTCCTTTCATAGCAAAAGCAGTAACAGCAATAATAGGAATAGTTTTTAACTTTTCATCTTCTTTAATCCATTTAATAATTTCTAAACCTGAAATTTCTGGCAGTTGAATATCCATTAGAATAAGATCCGGATTTTTTTCACGTGCAAGTTTTAATCCATCGATACCTTGTCTTGTTTGCAAAATTGTATAACCTTGAGCTTCCAAAAGGTCATTAAACAATTTCATATTAAGCTCGTTATCTTCAACAATAAGTATCGTTTTGTTTGTTTTTTGGTTTTCCGCCACAGCGATCCCTTTTTAATGTATAATTTGATCGTCTATAAGACTTCATATAATCATACATTATAGCAATAATAAATCTCTTTTTGTTAATTTATGTATATTTTAACTATCCTTTAGGTTGTTGTTGCGTAATACAATGAATACCACCCCCACCTTCAACAATATCTAAAGCATCTAATTGAACGAGTTTTCTGTCTGGAAAGATTTTTTTAAAAAGATCAAAAGCTTCTTGATCTTTAGAATCTTTAAAAAAAGGAATAATAACACCTTTATTAGGTAAATAAAAATTAATATAAGATAACGACATGCGTCTTCCATCATCTAGGTAGCGAGGATTAGGTTGTTCAATTTCAATAATTTCTAAAGAGCGATTTAACGCGTCTTTTTCTTTTTTCAAACAAGCTATATTTTCTTGCAATATTTTATAATTTCCATCGTTTTTATCCTGGGTTGATAAGGCTAAAACAATCCCAGTTTTTACAAAAGCTGCAACCTCATCTATATGGCCATCTGTATCATCATCTTCAACACCACCTGGAAGCCAAATAACTTTTTTAATTCCTAAAAAATTATAAAAAATTTCTTCAATATCTTTTTTTGTAAGACCAGGATTACGATTGGGGTTTAATAAGCAACTTTCTGTTGTAATTAAGGTTCCTTGGCCATCCACATGGATAGCCCCACCTTCGGTTATTAAAGGAGCTTTAAAACAAGGTAAAGATAGATGATTTAAAACACCTTCAGCTATCTTTGCATCTTGGTGATGTGATGCATATTTATTTCCCCATGCATTCCATCCCCATGCGACACCTGCTGTTTCACCTTTAGCATTGATTAAAAAAGTTGGTCCATTATCACGCATCCAGGAATCATCATGAGGAAAATTTATAATAGAAATTTTAGATCCACAATAATGACGTACTTCACCCTCTTTACCAGTATTGCATATCATCGTTATAGGTTCCAATTCTGCAATAGCCTTGGCTACACGTCCATAAGCTTGATAAGCTCTCTCTATTTTTTTACCCCACAGTTCCGTTCTTGTTGGCCATTCCATCCAGCAACCTTTATGATGTTCCCATTCAGCCGGCATATAAAAACCATTTTCTATTGGCATTTTATTCATTAAAGAAATTCCCATTTTCCTGGTTCCAATAATAAGAACCTATATACTGTTCTTCTAGGGTAAAATCATGACATTGGTGATCTAAATTTTGATAGTGAACAAAATAATCCTTTTTAAATTGATCAAAATTTTCTTTTAAATCCCAATGATCAATAGTTATATAATCACCCTCATTATTGTTAAGTAATCTTGTCCCTTTATACCCTGAAGATAAGCTAAAAAGTTTAGCCCATTTACCCTGATCTTTATAAAATTTTTCAAATATATGCCGAGATTTTACCTCTACTTTATATCGCCATAAAATTATGTACATCTATATATCTTTTTTTAAACTGGGTGGTAAATTTAAACGAATATAAAGTTCTTTTAATCTTTCTTCTGGTACTTCTGCAGGTGCTTGCATTAAAAGATCTTCAGCTTTCTGATTCATAGGAAATGCAACGACTTCACGAATATTTTTTTCATTCGCAAGCAACATAACAATACGGTCAATTCCAGGTGCAGATCCACCATGAGGTGGTGCCCCAAATTTTAAAGCATTCAACATACCACCAAAACGTTTTTCAACCTCATTTTTATCATAACCTGCAATAGAAAAAGCCTTATACATAATATCAGGCAAATGATTACGTATGGCTCCACTTGAAAGTTCAATACCATTACAAACTATATCATACTGATAAGCTTTTATATCTAAAGGATCTTTAGTTTTTAAGGCTTCTAATCCACCCTGGGGCATGGAAAAAGGATTATGACTAAATTCAATTTTTCCTGTATCTGGATCTTTTTCATACATAGGAAAATCAACAATCCAACAAAATTCAAATCGTTGTTTGTCAATCAGATTTAATTCTTCCCCGAGACGGGTACGAATTTGCCCCCCTATTTTTTCAACTTTATCTTTATCATGACATAAAAAGAAAATAACATCCCCATCTTGACATTGAAGACGAGATTTTAAAGTTTCAATTTCTTGAGAATCTAAACTTTTAGCAATAGGACCTTTGATATTATTGTCTAGAAAAGAAAGATGAGCAAGTCCTGGTAATCCTTGTTCTTGAACCCACTGTGTTAATTTATCAAAAAAACTTCGTGGTTTACTTGCCGCACCAGGTGCCTTTATCGCTCTTATAATTTGACCTTGTCCAAGAGCACGAGCAAAAATATCAAATTTACTATTACGGAATATATCACCCACATCGTGCATATAAATTGGATTACGTAAATCTGGTTTGTCGGTGCCATATTTTAATAAAGATTCATAATAAGGGATCTTGATAAAAGGGGGTTTATTAATATGGCGACCTTCAGCAAATTCTTCAAAAACACCATATAAAACTGGTTCTAGTGCTTGAAAAACATCTTCTTGGGTAACAAAAGACATTTCAAAATCAAGTTGATAAAATTCGCCAGGTGAACGATCTGCCCTACTATCTTCATCACGAAAACAAGGGGCAATTTGAAAATATTTATCGAATCCTGCAATCATTAAAAGTTGTTTAAATTGTTGGGGCGCCTGGGGTAACGCATAAAATTTACCGGGATGCAATCTACTTGGTACCAAAAAATCCCTGGCACCTTCAGGACTACTTGACGTTAAAATAGGCGTTTGAAATTCTGTAAAACCTTGCGCAATCATTCGATTGCGGATGCTGGAAATAACCTTTGATCTTAATGTGATGTTTTGATGTATTTTAAGACGACGTAAGTCAAGAAAACGATATTTTAATCTTAATTCTTCACTACTATCTTCGTCACTATTTACAGAAAAAGGTACTTGTTCTGATAAAGATTGTACCAAAAAATCTGCCATCTTAATTTCTATAGTCCCTGTGGCAAGTTTAAGATTAACTGTTTCTTCTGTTCTTTTAACTACATTTCCTATAATTGTGACCACACTTTCCACTTTTGTTGATTCTATAAGATCAAAAAATGGGCTAGACATATCAGCAACACATTGGGTTATGCCATAGTGATCACGTAAATCTAAAAACAATAAATGCCCATGATCGCGCTTACGATGCACCCAACCTGATAAACGGACTGTTTTGCCAACATCTTCTAATGTTAAAGCGCCACAAGTATGGGTACGATATAGATGCATAAACTTACCTCTTTATTTAAATAAACTCTATCAATTATGATATGTGCTTTACCAGGTCTAAAACAATTAGGCAATCATGGACTTATAATTTGGAATATCTTTAATGAATTTTATTGAAAACACAGAAACCCTTGAATTATTTTGCCACAATTTAAAAGAAGATACTTTATTGGCAATTGATACAGAATTTATTCGACAAACAACATATTGGCCGAAACTATGTTTGATCCAAATTGCTGGTGAAAAAATATCAGCCGTTATTGATGTGTTAAGCCCTAATCTTTGTCTTACACCTCTCTATGATCTTTTAACTAAAAAATCTGTTATTAAAATTTTTCATGCAGCACGCCAAGATATTGAAGCTATTTTTCATCTTACAAAACTTATACCTACACCTATTGCCGATACACAATTAATGGCGATGGTTTGTGGTCTTGGGGAAACTTTAAGTTATGAACATCTTGTTTTAAATATCGTTCAAAAACAAATTAATAAAAAACACCAATATACAGATTGGTCACAAAGACCTTTAAGCCTGGAACAACTTGATTATGCACTTAATGATGTACAGCATCTTCATACAATTTATCATTATTTAAATAATCAAATTAATAATATGAATAGATCCCATTGGATTAAAGAAGAAATTAAAATTTTAGAATCACCACAGACATATAAACCCATTCCAGAAAAAGCTTGGACACGATTACATTATCAAAATTTAAAAAAACCTTCCTTATTTATTTTACAACATCTTGCAAGTTGGCGAGAAACAAAAGCTCAGCATGATAATATAAATAGAAATTCAATCATCAAAGATTCAGTTTTAGAAGAAATTGCAAAACACATACCACAAACAGCTAAAGCATTATCAAAAATACGGGGTATTACATCAAAATTTATGTCCGATATACACAGCACAGAGTTGCTAAATATCATTCTTGAAGCAAAGAAAAAAATTGATCGAGATGATACATCTTATAATTTCTTCTATAAAAACCTATCCAAAGAACAAGAGCAAATAATTCATTTATTTAAAATCTTACTCAAAATTAAATCAAATCAATATATGATATCATCCAAATTAATCTGTTCAAATGATGATATCGAAAACTTTATTCTTACCCCTAATAACGGATCAGAAATAGATCTCGATTTTCTTAAAGGGTGGAGGTACGAAGTTTTTGGTCAAGAAGCTATGGCTTTAAAACAAGGGAAATTAGCCATGATAGTTAAAGATGATCATATTACCCTTGTAAAAAATCCTTAATAATACCAAGAGATAGGTTGTTAAAATACTACATCTCTTATTTTATTGGCATATTTTAATTAATAGACGGTGTTTCTCTACAAATCCAAACTGTTTTCGTAGGACAAAACCAGCTACTATAACCTTGACCAACAACAAAGGGATATAAGTCAAATTCACGGCAATGTTCTCTAGCCTTGTCATAATCATCTTGCTCACTTCCCCAAAGTGCATTGCGGCATGTTGTTACCGAGTTATTTGTTTCCTGAACTATTTCTGATGCACATGACGTTAATAAACATGCCAATACAATTTTCTGCATGATAGAAAAATATGATTTCATAATTTCATAACCTCTTTCCCCTAATAGTTAAGATTATATATAAATTGATTAGCTTATCAACCTTAAGGAACCATAAACATCAATTCTGTGTATTTATAACCAAATTTGCATTGCCTAAATTTATTGATTTATTTAAACTTAAACCAATTTCATAAAGAGAAACATCAGAAATAATTTTTTCAGCCATTTTAACATCTGTTTCAAGTTCCAAAGGTCTACCCGGACACAAATTCCGTAATTTGATAAGCGACGTTTGATCAGAAGATAAAAGTAGGCTTCTGGCATAAAGAGGTGAAGATAAAAGTTTACCTGTTTTTAAATCAAAAGCTGTTTGGTCAATATTTTGTGCAGAATTCCTAATACATACAGCTGGTAAGACACCAAGATTATTTAAAGAATAGCCAGAAGGGGCATGAAATTTTGCCCATGTTAATATAAGTTCCCCCTGATTAGGTAAAGTTAAAACTGTCTGTACTGTACCTTTTCCATAAGAATTCGTACCAATAACAACAGCTCTTTTATTATCTTGTAAAGCTGCTGCAACAATTTCCGCTGCTGATGCAGAATTTCCATTAATTAAAACAACAATAGGAAGACCATCTAATATATCACCCTTGGTAGCTTCAAATTTTTGATAACTATCGGGATGCCGTCCTCGAGTTGAAACAATAACACCTGAATTTAAAAAAAGATCTGCTACAGATACTGCTTGATCTAGTAATCCGCCAGGATTACTTCTAACATCTAAAACAATCCCCTTAAGAGGTTTTTGATTTTCATTTTTAACAGCATAGATAGCACGAAGAAGACTTTCCGTTGTCTCTAAATTAAAATTATAAATATGAATATATCCTATATCATCTTGACGCTTATAAGATACTGTTTCTGGAATCACCAACATTCGACGTAGTTTTACTTCAAATATATTTTCTGGAAATGGACGTTGAATTTTCAAAGTAACATTACTATCAATTGAACCACGCAACTTACGAATAATTTCATGGTTTTTTAAATTATTTATAGGAATTCCATCGATTTCCAAAATAACATCATTAATCTTAAGGCCTGCTCTTTCTGCGGGTGTATAATGCATTACAGAAACAATTTTTGTCATACCATTTTGTACAGAAATTTTAACACCTATGCCACCAAACCCATCCCTGGATGCTCTATTATCAGCAGCAATTAAAGCACTTGCATAATGAGAATATGGATCAAGCTTAGTCATAATACCAGAGTAGGCAATTTCATAAAGATCTTCTCTTGGCATCTTCTGTAAAACAGAAGAATTTTCGTACATTGCCATAAAAGCTTTCGTCGTAAGAGAAGCCCATTTATCTTCTTTATGAGTACCTGGAATTTTATCCTCTAAAAGGATAGTGTCCGTTTTTTTCAGAACAACTTGGCCTTCTTTTTGTTCAAGAGATAAATTGGCATCCAGGGCAGATAATTTACCTAAAGCAGCAAGACTTATAGTTTGAAAATCTGGATCATCAATATAATATTTATCTATATCTTTATAACCAGAAAGAAAAAATTGCTTGTCATCATCAAAGGTTATTTCGCCTTTTTGGCTGTTACCACCGCAAGCTTGCAAACTAATAATAAGTAAGCTTAATCCAACCCATAACCCATAAGTCATATATTTATATAATTTAAATAAAAAAAACATAACCATTCTTTAAAAAAATAACCTAGACCCCTGTTTTCTACTATCAAACGCCCCAGAAACTTAGTCAAGACAAGAAAAACAATAAATAAAAATAAAATATAAAAATAAGAGTTTAAAGTTATTTTACCCTTAAATTTTACTATTATGGCCATATAATGGCTGGTCTATTGATAATTTTTACGATACAACCAAATTATTGTCTTAATAATTTCTTACTTTATAGGATGAATTATGGAAATTCGCAAAGCTCTTACTTTTGATGATGTTTTATTACGTCCAGCTTTTTCTACTATTCTTCCGCACCAAGCTGAACTTAAAACAAATTTAACATCAAAAATTAGTTTAGGAATTCCCCTTATTTCAGCAGCTATGGATACAGTTACAGAAAGTAAATTGGCCATAGCTATAGCCCAGGCAGGTGGATTGGGTATTATTCATAAAAATCTTGCAATTGATCAACAAGCAGACGAGGTGAAAAAAGTAAAAAAATTTGAAGCTGGAATGATTGTTGATCCTGTCACAATATACCCTGATCAAGTTTTGGCCGACGCTTTAGAATTAATGGCAAGATATGAGATATCTGGGATACCAGTTGTTGAACGAGCAACAAATAAATTGGTTGGTATTTTGACCCATCGTGATGTACGTTTTGCAAGAAATCTTCAAGAATCAATACAAAAATTAATGACCAAAGATAATTTAATTACTGTTAATTCCACTGTTGATAAAGAACACGCAAAAAATTTGCTCCATGACAATCGAATTGAAAAGCTTCTTGTCGTTGATGAAAATTATCGGTGTACAGGACTAATCACTGTTAAAGATATAGAAAAGGCACAAAATTTTCCTGCTGCTTGTAAAGATTCTCATGGCCGGCTTTGTGTTGGTGCTGCTATAGGTGTTGGATCAAAAGGATTGGAGCGGGCCAAAGCCCTTTTGGATGTTGGGGTTGATATTCTAGTTGTAGATACAGCTCATGGCCATTCCGCTGGCGTCCTTGATACCATTCACCAATTAAAATCCTTGGATAAAAAATGTGATATTATTGCAGGCAATATTGCGACAGCAGAAGCAGCAGAAGCATTAATTAAAGCGGGCGTTAACGCTATCAAAGTTGGTATTGGACCAGGATCAATTTGTACAACCAGAATTATTTCTGGCGTTGGAGTTCCCCAATTAAGTGCTATTCTAGAAACAAGCGAAATAGCCAAAAAATATAATATTCCTGTAATTTCTGATGGGGGAATTAAATATTCTGGGGACATTGCCAAAGCTATTGCGGCAGGTGCTGATTGTGTCATGATAGGGTCTTTATTTGCTGGTACAGATGAAAGCCCAGGAGATGTCGTGCTTTATCAAGGTCGATCTTACAAATCATATCGTGGCATGGGATCTCTAAATGCCATGAGCCAAGGATCTGCAGACCGTTATTTTCAAGATAACACCGCTGATATAACAAAATTAGTTCCAGAAGGTGTTGAAGGACGTGTTCCATATCGTGGACCTGTCAGCAATATTATCCACCAATTAGTAGGTGGATTACAAGCAGCTATGGGATATACAGGAAATAAAACTATTAAAGACATGCAAGAAAAATGTATTTTTCAAGAAATCACGGCATCTTCTTTAAGAGAGAGCCATGTTCATGACATCGATATTACACATGAAGCTCCTAATTATCGTACAGATTTTTAATTATTCAATCAGCAAACATCCATCCTATGCAAGCAGGCGCTATATTACAAGCATGTCTTGATCTTCTTCATGAATTAAAAGAAGAAAAAAAACCTGCAGACGAATTAATTAATCAATATTTACGTAAAAGACGATATATAGGGAGCTCAGATCGTCATCAAATTACCGATTTATTTTATTTAATTATAAGAACATGGGGACATCTTACTTGGTGGGTCCATCATCATAAAAATGAAAATTCTTCCCCAAAGGAACGTTTATATTTAATCGCTTGTTTAATGTTAAATAAAAAATGGCCCTTAAAAAAAGTTCTTTCTTTATTTAATGATCAAAAGTTTTGTCCACCATCACTTACACAACAAGAAATTAATTTTGCCCAACATTTAGAAGGACAATCTCTTGACCATCCTAAGCAAGATCAACCTACACAATTTGAAACACCCATTTGGATATTTAAACATTTTAAAAAACTTTATCCCACAAGTTATAAGAAAGAATTACAATCTTTATCTCAAGAAGCACCTTTTGATTTACGTGTTAACATTTTGAAAACATCAAGAGAAAAACTTTTTGACATGTTAACCAAGCAAGGACTATCCATCCAATATTGCCCTTTATCACCTTGGGGGCTTAGAACCAATAAAAAATTTCCGTTAGCTCAAATGGATATATTTAAGCAAGGTCTAGTAGAAGTTCAGGATGAAGGTTCGCAATTAATAGCGTGGCTCGTTGATGCCCAAACCAATATGAAAGTCTTAGATTTCTGTGCAGGTGCAGGAGGTAAGACTTTAGCCCTAGCTGCCACTATGCATAATAAAGGTCAAGTTATAGCTACAGATATTTCTACAAAACGAATTAACCGGGCACCCCAAAGATTACGTCGAGCCGGAATTCATAATGTTCAATGTAAAGCTTTAAAACAAAACGATCCTTGGATTAAAAGACATCATAATTTTTTTGATAGAGTGTTAATTGATGTACCATGTAGTGGTTCGGGTACTTGGCGACGAAATCCTGAAGCCAAATGGCGTTTAACAGAAGAAACACTTCAAAATTTACAAAAATTACAACAACAAATATTGGAAAAAGCCCATATGTTAGTTAAGACTGGTGGGCGTCTTATTTATTCTACATGTTCTTTATTTAAAGATGAGAACGAAACTATTTTAAATGATTTTTTAACACATCATAAAAACTTTTCCGTTATTCCTATTCCTAAAATTTGGGCAAAATTAACTAAAAACCCATGCCCTACCCATGAAGATTTTTTACAATTAACACCCGCACAACATCATACCGATGGGTTTTTTATTGGTATCTTAGAAAAAAACTGTTAGGAATATTCAATTCTTATATAAAATAATAAACAAGGATTTTCATGGATATTAAAGAAGACCGGATTTTAATTATTGATTTTGGTTCGCAATTTACCCAGCTTATCGCAAGACGTGTCAGAGAACATAAAGTTTATTGTGAAATATGGCCTTATAATAAAGACATTACTCACATCACTAATTTTAAACCTAAAGCTTTAATCCTATCAGGTGGTCCTGCCTCTGTTATTGATGGCAATGCACCTAAAATTTCCAACGATATATTTAAATTAAATATACCTATATTAGGTATATGTTATGGACAACAAATTTTATGTCAGCAATTAGGTGGTCAAGTTGAAAATTCCACCTTCCGTGAATTTGGTCGGGCAGAATTAACTCTTACAAACCATTGCGCCTTATTTTCAGATGAATGGTCCCATAAAAAATTTCATGTTTGGATGAGCCATGGGGACCGTATTGTGACTTTACCTGAAGGTTTTAAAGCTATTGCAACAAGTTCCCATTCTCCTTACGCCATAATTGCCAATGAACAGAAAAAAATTTATGGGATTCAATTCCATCCCGAAGTTGTTCATACAGAGTATGGTAGTGACCTTATTAAAAATTTTCTTTATAAAATTGCCCAATGTAAAGGTAGCTGGACAATTAATGAGCTTCATAAACAACTTATTCTAAATCTCCAACACCAAATTGGTCATGAGAAAGTGATTTGTGGATTATCTGGGGGTGTTGATTCTGCAGTTACAGCAGTTTTATTACATGAAGCCATTCGGGATAATTTAACCTGCATTTTTGTTAATAACGGTCTCTTGCGTGAAGGAGAAGCCGAAGAAGTTATTTCATTATTCCGCCAACATTATAACATTTCTTTAATTTATAAAGATGCAAGTGACCTTTTTATAAATGCCCTTAAATCGATTGAAGATCCTGAAATAAAAAGAAAAACAATTGGCCGATTATTTATTGAAATTTTTGAAGAAGAAGCCAAAAAACTGGGAAATGTAAAGTTTCTTGCTCAAGGGACACTTTATCCTGATATTATCGAATCGCAATCTGCGCAAGGTGGGCCAAGTGTCACTATTAAATCTCATCACAATGTTGGTGGGTTACCTGAAAAAATGAACATGTCTTTAGTTGAACCTTTAAAAGATTTATTTAAAGATGAAGTACGTCATCTTGGTCAAATTATTGGATTACCTAAAGATTTTATTAAGCGTCATCCTTTTCCAGGACCAGGATTAGCCATACGCATTATAGGTCCCATTACTTTAGATAGGCTTTCTATTCTAAGAAAAGCCGACAAAATTTTTATTAGTCTTCTTAAAGAATTTCACCTTTACGATAAAATATGGCAAGCATTTGTTGTATTATTACCTGTAAAAACTGTTGGTGTCATGGGGGATAGCAGATCTTATGATTATGTATGTGCTTTACGTGCTATAACATCAACCGATGGCATGACAGCTGATTCTTATCCTTTTGACCATTCTTTTTTAACCTTGGTTAGTACAAGAATCATTAATGAAGTTAAAGGTATTAATAGGGTTACTTATGATATAACCTCTAAACCACCTGCAACTATTGAATGGGAATAATATTAAGAACTTATTAATATTTGTATTTTATAATTACACAAATTACTTTAAAATAGATTTACTAGGTTAAAGTCACCCTTTACTTAAAAGTATCTGATATGTCTGCAGAACCAATTAAAGAAAATCCAGCAAATTGTAAAGACAGTGAAACTCATCGTTTACCCTTTGATCAAATCGAAAATGAAAAACTTCGTCAATTGGTTCAATATTGGGAAAGTTTAAGAAAAGGCAGAAAAATGCCATCTAGATCAGATATTAACCCTGTTGACTTATCCTTTATGTTGGGATGGATAATTTTGCTGGAAGTTCATCATACAGGAATACCAGATGATCCTTTTCATTTTCGTTATCGCCTTGTAGGGGCCGAATTAGAAAAAGTTAGTCAAGTCCAATTCCAAGGTAGATGGGCCCATGAGCTTAGTGACAATTTTCAACGTTATGCTGCCCTTTTAGCATTTAGTGAAGCAGCAAAAACTGGGGAACCTAATTTTTATCATATTATTTTACGCCGAAATGAAAAAGAATTGTTTTATGAACGGGTTACTTTACCTTTAACAGCTGGTATTGATACAAAACCAGAAATGTTACTTGTTGGTATATCTAATGGAAAATCCCGCTATTATTTTGTTGATAGCCCAGCCATGAAACCTAAAGAAAATAACTAGATCTTAGGTATTTGAATCCATTCTTCGATGATACGCTATATTACAATGTTCAGAACAATAGGGTTTTCCTACTTCTACAACTTGACCACAAAATTGAAAATCTGATTGTTTGGGATCCCCTATAGGCCACATACATGTTCTTTGAACAATAGGTGGGGCTACCGATACAGAAAGTGTAGAAGAAGGCTTTACTTTCTTTTTAACAGTGTTTTTTTCTACAACAACAGGTTTCTTTTCGGGAATTTTAGGTATAGATTGTGGTGAAGAAGATACAGTAGGACGACTAGCCAAACCTAATCTATGCACTTTACCAATCACAGCATTTCTAGTAAGACCTTCTCCTAAAATTCTTGCGATTTGACTGGCTGATTTTCCTTGCCCCCAAAGATCCTTTAAAAGGTTTATTCGTTGTTCAGTCCATTGCATAATTATTAACCCTTTTACAAACTAAAACAAATTTGTATAGTATCAAAGTAATTGTAATCTTCCAATTCCATTCTAACAATAGGCAATAAATTTTATCATAAAAAATTTTTAATAGAATTCTACAATCTTCAAACATAGGAAAAATAAAGTGAGTGATATATTGCATGAAATTGACGAAGATCTACGTCGGGATCGCTTATTAAATCTATGGAAAAAGTATAATAAGCACATCCTTGGTCTTATATTATTTATATTAATAACTATTATAGGAACAAATTTTTGGAAATCCTATAATCTTAACCAACAAATGAATCGTGGGTTAATATATCAACAAGGATTAAATGCCAGTAAATTAAATAGTTTTGAAGCTGCAGAAAGTGCTTTTGAGAAGCTTTTAGATAAACAGGATATATATGCAACTTTAGCACGCTTTCAAATTGCAAATATCAAACAAAAAACAGGCAAAGTAAACGAAGCACAAAGTATTTATGAAAATTTATCCCAAGATAAAAAAATTGAAAAAGATTTACGTGATTTAGCCCAAATTACTTTACTTTTACAACAATTTGATAAACTTGATCCTAATCAAATTAAAATATTAGAAGGATTAGCAACCACAGAAAATATCTGGCAACCTTTAGCTTTGAATTTTTTGGGACTTTATTATTATAAAAATGGTGATTTAGAAAAAGCAAAACAATATTTGGAAAAAACATCCGATAATTTATCAACATCATCAAACTTAAGAAATCAAGCAACAGAAATATTATCTATAATAAAAAAATAATTCTGTATTTATAAATTTTTTCTTACTAAATAAATTATTATACTTTTATACACTATAAGTTGAAAAATATTGTGTTTTTAAAATCAGGCAAAACAATTTTTTTTCTCAAAGTATTTATCCCAGCTTTTATTTTAATGAGCTGTGATACTTTTCTTGGAAATCCCGAAACACCACCCTTACCTGGGGAAAGAATATCTATTCTTAAATTAAATCAAGAATTAGCGGAAGATCCAAATCTGTCCGACTTAAAAATTAGCTTACCAGAACCCATACAAAATCAAGATTGGGCCCAAGATGGGGGAGCAGCTAATCATAACATGCAACATGTTACTTTGCCCGAAAATTTAGAAAAAATTTGGTCAATCAGAGTGGGCCAATCAGCCAACAGTGAACGTAAATTTTTAACTTCTCCTATTGTGGCTTATAATCGTGTTTATACCTTAGACCCTTCATTAATTTTGAGTTCGATTGATGCAACAACAGGAAAATTTTTTTGGCGCATAGACCTTACAACAGCAGGTGAGCAAGATGATTTATTTGGGGGTGGATTAGCTGTTGCCGATAATAAAATTTTTATAACAACACCTTTTGCTAAAATATTTGCTCTTGATGCATTAACAGGGGATCTTTTGTGGGAAACAGCCGTACAGGGTCCAATTAAATCATCCCCTGTTGTTGTTAAAGATAAATTATTTGCAATTACAATTGATAATCAGCTTATTGCTTTATCAACAGAAACAGGTGATAAATTATGGACACATTCTGCTGTTTCTGATAGCCCAGGATTATTAGGGGGAAGCACACCTGCTGCGGAGGAAAATACCGTCATTGTACCTTATAATTCAGGTGAAGTATTTGCTCTACGTTCAGAAAATGGGCGCATACTTTGGTCAGAAAATATGACCGTAGTCAATAGTACCGAAGATCAAACTTTATTATCAAGTATAAGAGCTAAACCGGTTATTGATAAAGATCAGGTTATTGTTATGAGCAATAATGGTATTTTAGCATCTATTGATTTACGCCGCGGGGTACGTTTATGGGATGCTAATATTGCAGGAACACAGACCCCATGGGTTGCTGGTAATTTTATATATGTGATTAGCAGCAATAATGAACTTATCTGTCTTTTAAGAGAAGATGGACGTATTCGTTGGATTCAATCTTTACCTGTTTATGAAGACGAAGAAGAACGTTCCACACCTATTTCATGGTTTGGACCAATTTTAGCTGGAGATAGATTAATTATTACTGGATCTGATGGAACTGCTTTATCTATTTCGCCTTATACTGGTGAAATTTTAAGCCAACAAATTATCTCTGATCACATGTCTGTAGCTCCTATTGTTGCAGAAAATAAACTTTTTTTTCTTGATGATCGCGGCAGAATTACCTCTTTCCAACAACCTCAATAATTTTTACATCATAGATTAATATGACCTTTAAAATCGCACTCGTTGGAAGACCAAACGTTGGAAAATCAACTTTATTTAATAGATTAACAAAAACATCTTCCGCTCTTACACATAATCAACCTGGTGTTACACGAGATAGAAAAGAAAAAACTATTGAATTCAATAAAATACCTTACACTATTATTGATACACCAGGATTAGAAGAGGTATCTATTGATACTTTACAAAACCGAATGCAGCAACAAACAATCTATGCACTTGAAACAGCTGATTTAATCCTTTTTCTTTTTGATGCACGGGCAGGCATTACAGCGTTTGATAGATATTTTGTTCAATGGATCAGACGTTTTAATAAACCTATATTTTTTCTAGCTAATAAATCAGAAGGTATAAATAATTTTTCCATCTTATTTCATAAAGATTTATTAAAATTAGGTATAGATAAAATTAATGCCATTTCTGCAGAACATGGAGATGGAATACACGATCTTTATCAATTAATTAAATTAGCATCCCAAGAATATAATTTGGATTTTGTTGAAAAACCTAAAGAAAAGCCAATTTTTATTACAGTTATTGGGAGACCCAATGTTGGGAAATCCAGTATTATCAATCAGTTGATTGATGAAACACGCCTTGTAACTGGTCCTGAAGCAGGAATTACTAGAGATTCTATTGCTATTCAATGGACATTCAAAAATAAATTATTTCAACTTACAGATACAGCGGGACTTCGAAAAAAATCTAGGGTTTTAGATAAACTTGAACATTTATCTAATAAGCAAACTTTCGAAAGTTTAAGATATACAGATATTGCTTTATTAGTGATTGCGTTTCCTGATTTGCTAGAAAAACAAGATTTAATTATTGCGCAACATATCGAAAAAGAGGGACGTGGATTAATTATTATAATTAATAAATGGGACCTTGTTGATAATCCTCAATCCGCGCTTGAAAAATTTAAAAGAAAATTACAAACTAGCTTACCTCAAAATAAAGGCGTTAGATTTATCACTGTTTCTGCGCTGACAGGTAAAAATATTGACAAAATTATGGATGAAGTTCTCACTACATATCAATTATGGAACCAACATATTTCTACCGCTAAGCTTAATAAATGGATTCATCATGCTACGGCAAACCATCCACCGCCTCTTCTTAAAGGTAAACCTATTAAATTTCGTTATCTTACCCAAATAAAAAACAGACCACCAACTTTTAAAGTATTTGTAAATTATCCAAATCAAATTAGTGAAACATATACACGTTATCTTAAAAATAGTTTAAGGGATACCTTTAATTTACCAGGAATACCTATAAGAATAGAATACCACAAAACAGATAATCCATATAAATAGATTTAATTAATAGTTTTTAGAAACATCTTTCCAAGCAATAACGTCACCATGTTTTATACATGTTTCTGAAGCTAGATCCAAAAAAAGTTTAGCCACCTCTTCGGGTCGTGTAAGATTTTCTGGATTTTCTCCAGGAAAAGCTTTAGCACGCATAGATGTTCGTGTACCACCAGGATTAATTAAATTAACTTTTATATTTGTATGTTCTACTTCTGCTGCATAAATTTTTACCATCATATCTAATCCTGCTTTACTAACCGCATAAGAACCCCAATAAGGATATATTTGACTTCCTGCAGTTGAAGTAACAAAAATAACTCGCCCGAACGGAGCTGCTCTTAATAAAGGGTCAAAGCTTCTAAGTAAACGATAATTAGTAGTAAGGTTGGTTGATAATACTTTATCCCATTCCCCAGGATTAATATGTGTGATCGGCGTTAAAGTCCCTAAAATAGCTGCATTCCCCACTAAAATATCTAGATAACCATAACGTTCAAATATAGTCATAGCTAAATGATCCAATGCAGTCCAATCATTAACATCTAACGGAACTAATGTTGCTGTACCACCTAAAGCCCTAATAGCATCATCAACTTCTTCTAAAGATGCTTGTGTACGTGCGACCAAAATTACATGAGCACCCTCTTTGGCAAATTCTTTTGCAACGGCAGCACCAATACCTTTTGATGCACCTGTAATTAAAGCAATTTTGCCAGTTAGTTTTTTAGAATCATTCATTAAAAAAATTTTATCTAATCAGAGGTAATTGAATGACATCGCTCGTTTGAACATTATCAGTTAAATGGGTTGGATATTCCCCGGTAAAACAAGCATCACAATATTGTGGTACGACTGGGTCACGCGACGTTTGACCTACAGCTTGATAAAGCCCATCAAGAGATATAAAAGCTAAGCTATCGACACCAACAATTTTTGCCATAGTTTCAATATCATTATATGCTGCCAAAAGTTCTTTTCGTTCTGGTGTATCAATACCATAAAAACAGGAATGTGTTGTTGGTGGACTGGAGATACGCATATGAACCTCGGTTGCACCTGCCGCACGTACCATTTCAACAATTTTCTTTGATGTCGTTCCTCGAACAATGCTATCATCAACTAAAACAACACGTTTACCTTTAATGTAAAGGCGATTTGTATTATGTTTAAGTCTAACACCAAAATTGCGAATTGTCTGAGAAGGTTCAATAAAAGTACGTCCAACATAATGATTTCGAATAATACCTAATTCAAATGGAATGCCTGATTGAACAGAATATCCTAAAGCTGCAGGAACACCCGAATCAGGTACGGGTATAACGACGTCAGCATCAACTGGATGTTCTTTTGCCAATTGTTCACCTATGGCTTTTCTTGCGTTATATACACTTTTCCCTTCAATAACACTGTCGGGCCTTGCAAAATAAATATATTCAAAAATACAAAAACGTGAAACCTGTTGAACAAACGGATGATAACTTTGAATGCCCTGGTGATTAATCACAATCATTTCACCTGGTGCAACATCACGTATAAATTGAGCCCCAATAATATCAAGGGCACATGTTTCTGAAGCTAGAATCCATGCTTGGCCAAGTTGCCCTAAAACTAAAGGTCGAACTCCTAAAACGTCTCTTACACCTATAATATGATCTTTAGTCATTGCCACCAAAGAATAAGCACCTTCAATTTGATGTAATGCATATGTCATTTTATCCACGGCAGAACGACGTGTACTGGTTGCCATTAAATGAGTGATAACTTCCGTATCGGTCGTGGATTGGAATAAGGAACCTCGTGAAACTAATTGGCGCCGTAATGTCAAAGCATTGGTTAAATTACCATTATGCGCAATAGCAAACCCACCAAACTCCATTTCTGTAAATAAGGGTTGAACATTACGCAAAGCTGTTTCACCAGTTGTTGAATAACGTACATGCCCTATAGAAATAGATCCTTTAAGTTTAGATGCAATATCTTCAGAGCAAAAATGATCTGTTACATAACCCAAAGCTTTATGCGAATTAAATTGAACACCATCATGTGTAACAACACCCGCTGCCTCTTGTCCACGATGTTGTAAAGCATGTAGCCCTAAGATAGTATGGGCTGCAGCGTCTTCTAAATTAAAAACTGCAAATACTCCACATTCGTCTTGCCAACGATCTTTAAAAGTAGAATAAGCAGTCATTTAATTACCTTTCAGGGTGTTGGAGGTGCAACATTGTTTTGAGGGGTAGTAGGTTTTGATGGGGTAACATCTTCTTGATTGGTTTCAAAATTAGGAAGGAGTTGTCCCGCAATATCTGCAGGCAACAAAGATTGGATCCAAATTAAAGTTGTTTTCATTAAAGGTGCCGTACGTGCTGTTTCTAACCATGGTCTATCTTGTGAAGGAATAAGCCATAAAGTTAATCCATAAAGCAAACATACAATAATTACACCCCTAATAGTACCAAAGATGAATCCCATCAGATGGTCAACAAACCCAAGTCCTTTACCCCTTAATCCACGCGATAGCAACTTAACAATAATCATAGCCACTACAAGAGAAACAAAAAAAGTGATACCCCACGACGTAAATCGTGCAGCTAAGTCATTTGTTACATAATCATTTATTAAAGGTCTGATTTGTTGTCCGTGATAAATTGTAACAAGAATAGCAAAAACCCAAGCTGCCAAAAGCAAAATTTCTTGGATAAAACCATTTGTTAATGCCATAAAAGCAGAAATTAATATTATTGCTAAAACAATAAGATCTACCCAATTCATACTGTATCCCTTCTATAAAACCTTTTGTTCTTTATATAACTATGTTTATCAGGTTATGAACAGTTTAACAATATCTTGGATATGGGTAAATTCTTTAATCTTTAACCCTTCTTGATTAAATCGATTTTTATACCCTTCAGGATTTGAAGGCGTAAAAGCTTCTGTAAAACCAAGTTTTAAAGCTTCTTTAAGACGATATTCAGCTTGATGAACCATTCTTATTTCACCACTTAATCCTACTTCTCCGTAAATAATGGATTGCAAAGAAACAGGTTTATTGTTTAAAGAAGAAAGTAAAGCCATCGCAACTGCTAAATCTGCTGCTGGTTCAATAATTTTGAGCCCACCTGCAATATTTAAATAAATATCATATTTACCAAGATTAATACCACACCTTGCTTCAAGAACAGCTACAACCATTGAAAGACGACCTGAATCCCACCCAACAACTGCTCGTCTTGGGGTAGCAAGAGAAGACGGAGAAAGAAGAACTTGAATTTCAACTAGCAAAGGGCGCGTTCCTTCAATACCTGCAAAAACAACAACACCACTTACAGCTTGCTGCCGATTCGTCAAAAATAAGGCTGAGGGATTAGTTACCTCTTGTAATCCTTGGGATGTCATTTCAAAAACCCCAATTTCATCAGTAGGCCCAAATCTATTTTTTACTGTGCGTAAAATGCGATATTGGTGACCTTGTTCTCCTTCAAAATAAAGAACACAATCAACCATATGTTCTAAGACCTTAGGGCCTGCAATCATTCCTTCTTTAGTGACGTGACCCACTAGAATTAATACATATCCTTTTTGTTTAGCCATTTGGATAAGTTCAAAAGCTGATGCTCTAACTTGGGCAACAGTTCCAGGGGCTGAATCTAGCGCATCAAAATACATTGTTTGAATAGAATCAATAATAACAACTTTAATATTATTAAGTTGATTTAAAGTTTTTAAAATTGAACTGACATCCGACGTCGTCGTAAGATTAATTTTCCCTTTACTAAGATTAATGCGCCTGGCTCTTAATTGAATTTGATCAATTGATTCTTCACCTGAGATATAAAGCAATTCTGCTTTATCAGTATCAGAAAAATAATTACTTAAATGGACAATTACTTGTAATAACAAGGTTGATTTACCAATACCAGGATCACCACCAATCAAAACAACTGATCCATATACCAGCCCACCTCCGCACACCCTATCAAATTCCGCGATACCTGTTGTTAACCTTGCTGGAATATCAATTTGATCGTTAAGATTAGCAAAGGTCAAAGATGTTGATTTTGTTTTTGCCGAATGACGACTATAAGGGGACACAGAAACAAGCTCTTCAACTAAACAATTCCAATTACCACATGCATCACAGCGACCGCTCCATTTATTAAATGAAGCCCCACAAGATTGGCAAATATACCTGGATGACGATTTTGCCACAAATATCCTTTTAAGTTTTTAAATTTACCAAGCTTTTACTGACATTTTGATGGGACCATCCATTTTGCCATGAATAAATTGATCAACATAAGGATTATTTGATTGATCAATATCTTGTACTGGTCCTTGCCAAATAATTTTACCATCTAAAATCATAGCCATACGATTAGCAATTTTCCGTGCACTATTTAAATCATGGGTAATTGATAAAGCTGTTGCGCCTAAATTAGCAACACATTTCGAAATAAGTTGATCAATAATACTGGCCATAATTGGATCGAGACCAGTTGTTGGTTCATCAAAAAAAATTATTTCAGGTTGAGTAGCAATAGCTCTGGCAAGACCTACTCTTTTTTGCATACCACCTGATAATTCTGCAGGATATAAAGATGCAACGTCTTCTCCTAATCCAACACTGGCTAAAGTTTTAAGGGCTAATTTTTGGGCATCTTCCAAATGCATTTTTTTTCTTCTACTTCCATAAAAACCAAAAATAACATTTTCCCAGACCGTCAAGCTATCAAAAAGAGCTGAGCTTTGGAAAAGCATCCCCATTTTACTTAAAAATTCTTCACGTTGTGAAATAGATAACCCTATAATTTCTTGCCCATCAATTTTAATACTTCCACTATCTGGTTGAATGATACCCAAAATACACTTTAATAAAACTGATTTGCCTGTACCTGATCCGCCTATGATGACCAATGATTCACCTTCATAAACATCTAGATCAAGCCCTTTTAAAACATGTTTAGGGCCAAAAGATTTAAATAAATTACGAATAGAAATTTTAGTTTTATTTGTCATTATTGTGCAAAAAAAGATTCCGTAATAAGATAATTAAAAGTCAAAATAAGAATTGATGAAGCAACAACTGCATTTGTGGTTGCAGTACCAACGCCTTGGGCACCTCCTTTAGAATAATAACCATGATAACAGCCCATAAGTGCTACTAAAAAACCAAAAACTGCCGCTTTAACCAAACCTGAAACAACATCTAAAGCTTGTAAAAAATCTATTGTATTCTTTATATAAATCGCTGGATTAAAACCTAATTTATAAATACTCACTAAATATCCACCAAATACCCCTATTATATCTGCAACCACAACCAAAAATGGTAGCATAATTGTACCTGCTACTAATCGAGGAGCTACAAGATATTTCATAGGATTTGTTGCCAATGTAACCAAAGCATCAATTTGTTCAGTCACTCTCATAGTTCCAATTTCAGCTGCCATTGCAGCCCCTATTCTTCCTGCTACCATCAATCCAGCAAGAACCGGCCCTAATTCCCTTGTAATTGAAATAACAACAACATTGGGAATAGCAGCTTCTGCACTAAACCTAGCAAAACCTGTATAGCTTTGTAGCGCAAGAACCATACCTGTAAAAATTGCAGTTAATCCAACCACGGGTAATGAATAAAAACCGATTTCTATCATTTGTTTAGAAAGATGACGAAAATAAAAGGGGGGAATAAAACAGTAATAAAGACCAGTCAGCATAAAAACGACTAATCTTCCAATTGTTTGAATAGATGTTAAAACCGTATGACCTATTAATTGTAAAATAAAAAAAATATACTTCATTTTATATACTATAATATCTTGTTAATCTTTGCCCAAGGGATGTCAAAATTTCATATCCAATTGTTCCTGCTTCTAAAGCTAACTGATCCACAGAATGATGCAGGCCCATAATTTCAACCATATCGCCAGGATGAATTTGATCCATTGGTACATCCTCAATATCAACTGTCACAAGATCCATAGATATACGTCCTACAACATTAAGCTTCCATTTTTTGAACCAAAAAACACCTTGGTTACTAAGTGACCGTAATAAACCATCTGCATAACCTAATGCTAATGTTGCAAGGCGCTTTGGTTTAGAAAAACTTCGTGTTGCACCATACCCAACGCACCCATTTGTGTCAATCTCATGAACTTGCAAAACGGGTGCCCAAAGATTTACAACTGTTGCCATAGGATTAGGTTTCGAGGGTGTTGGATTAATACCCCAAAGAGCTGCCCCTGGCCTTACAAGATCATAATAATAAGTTTTATCTAAAAAAATTCCTGAAGATGCGGCCAAACTTTTCCATGGATTAGATAATATACGAGATAAATCAGACAACCTTTCATTAAAAAGTCTAAGTTGTTTAGCATTCATAGAATGTTCAGGTACATCCGCACAAGCTAAATGGCTCATGATTAAAAGAATATCCATATTGAATAAATTATATTTTGTTATTAATTTATTGATCTCTGACGCCATTAATCCCAAGCGTGACATACCTGTATCAAGATGCAAAGCAGCTTTTAATTTCTTTTCTTTTTGTTTTGAAAAACTTAACCATAATTCTATTTGATAAAAGTTATTAAGAACGGGAATTAAATCATACCATAAAAAATCTGATAAAGTTTGTTTTATAGGACCATATAAAATAAACACATAAGCATCCATACAACCGAATGATTGTAATGTATGTCTTAGTTCAATACCTTCATCAATTGTTGCAACAAAAAAATGTTTACATCCAGCTTTGATTAAAATGGGAATAATTTTTTGTAATCCTAAGCCATAGGCATCTGCTTTCACTACAGAAGCACATAATGCAGGACCAGTTTTTTTAGCAAGTTTAATATAATTATCATAAATGGCTGTTAAATTAATTTCCAAACAGGCCGTATCTCTTGGACTTTGATTAATCATTCAATTTCATGATCACGGCTTAAATTATCAAATTTGGTTACAGTACCATCAAAGAACAATTCTATTGTGCCTATAGGTCCATGGCGTTGTTTAGCAATATTCACTTCTGCTACATTATGAATTTTTGCACCCTTTTCCTGCCACATAGTTACACGTCGTGCAAATTTTTCTGGATCTTCGTCATCACGTTGTTTGGGTGGTGTACGTTCATGATAATATTGTTCTCTAAAAATAAACATAACAACATCAGAATCTTGCTCAATAGAACCAGATTCTCTAAGATCAGCCAATTGAGGTCGTTTATCTTCACGTGTTTCAACAGCTCGACTTAATTGAGACAAAGCTAAAATAGGTACATTAAGTTCTTTAGCAAGTGCTTTTAACCCGCGCGTAATTTCGGATACTTCTTGCACCCGATTTTCTGATCTACTTCTTTCTGACCCCGGTTGCATAAGCTGAAGATAATCAATAACAATAAAGCCTATTTCAAATTGTCTTTTTAATCTTCGTGCTCGTGTTCTAAGTGCTGATACAGTTAAAGCAGGCGTATCATCAATATATAAAGGCAAATCTTGTAATTTTTGTGCAACAATAGCAAATTTATTAAAATCATCTTGTTTTAATTCTCCACGTCGAATGCGATCTGATGAGATACCAGTTTGTTCAGCAAGAATACGCGTAGCAAGTTGCTCTGAAGACATTTCAAGAGAAAAAAACACAACTTTACCCCCTGAATTTAAATGATCAGGATTTTGCTTGTGTTTATCATAAGCCAAAGCTGCATTAAATGCTAAATTTGTTGCTAACGCTGTTTTGCCCATGGAAGGACGTCCTGCCAAAATAATTAAATCAGAGGGATGAAATCCACCCAACTTTCTATCAAGATCAATAAAACCTGTTGTAACCCCTGTGATATGACTGTCTTTTTTATAAGCCGTATTAGCAATTTCAATAGCTATAGTTAAAGCCGAGTGAAAAGATTGTAGTCGGCTTTCTATTTGTCCTGTTTCAGCTAATTGATAAAGATGTTCCTCAGCCCATTCAATTTGTTGAGTAGCAGCAAAATTAACATCTTTAAATTCAAATGCATTATTAACTACATCATTGCCCAAATTGATTAATTGACGACGTAAATAAAGATCATAAATCTCTTTGGCATAATCTTGAATATTAACCAGAGTAACTACAGAATCAGCTAACTTCACAAGATATGATCCACCCCCAATATCAATTAAAGCAGGGTCTTGATCGAATTGATTTTTTAAAATAAGTGGATTAGCAATTTGTCCACGTTCAATAATTTGGCTAATTGCCCTATAGATTCTACCATGCAGAGTATCAGCAAAATGTTCTGGTTTTAAAAACTCATTAATACGATCATAAAGTTGATTATTAACAAGTAAAGCCCCCAAAAGTGCTTGTTCAACATCATAATTATGAGGCGGGGTTTTAACAGGTAAAGTTTTCTCAGAAAAAGAAGTAAAAGATTGCGCAATAGGAGAAAGTGTTTGGACCATTTTAATTTTCTGAAGGTTAAAGATAATTTAGTTCATCACTTTTATCATAGTACAAAGGGACTTTTATTTCTATAATAAAAGTCCCTTCAATTATAATCAGCAATTTATAAAATTTTAAACTGCTGGTATCTCTTCTTGAGTTTGAGAATGATCAAATTTTGTCAGCATGTCATCTAATGTTTCCTTAACAACCTCTTTTTGCTCAGTTACTTGTCCAGCTTTTTCTTGAATAGCTGCTTCTTCTAACGATTTTGCAACATTAACAAAAACATTAACTGTCACTTCTGGATGAAGAGAAATTTTAACAGGATGAATACCAAGCAATTTTATTGGTTTATTTAAACTAACCTGCTGTTTGCTAACTGTAAATTTAGCAGCTGTTACTGCTTCTGCAATATCTCTGATGCTAACCGATCCGTAAAGATTACCAGTTTCACCAGCTTGACGAATAATAACAACTGTCAATTTTTCCATTTTTTTAGCAATAGCTTCGGCTTCCTTACGTTGAACCAAATTATGTGCTTCTAATTGGGCCTTTTGACTTTCAAAAAAAGCTTTACTTTCTTTCGTAGCTCTCAAAGCTTTTTTACGAGGGAACAGAAAATTCCTAGCATAACCAGGCTTTACATCTACCAAATCCCCCATTTGCCCTAATTTATCAATACGTTCTAAAAGAATAACTTGCATAGTACTGTTCCTATTTTTGGCAATATGGAATTAAAGCTAAAAATCTTGCCCGTTTAATTGCTTGAGATAATAATCTTTGTTTTTTTGTCGACACGGCAGTAATACGACTTGGAACAATTTTACCACGCTCAGAAATAAATCGCTGTAAAAGCTTAACATCTTTATAGTCAATACGGGGTGCATGTTCGCCGGAAAAAGGGCAAAATTTCTTGCGACGAAAAAAAGGTTTACGTGCCAATAAATTTGACACAGCTTGATTAGAATTTTGAGAGCCATATTTTTGTTCGTTTTGCATCATACATTCCTTTAATTTTCAACAGCTGTCCGAAGATCATCTTCATGCTCATAAATATGATCTTCTTTATCCCGATTATGATTTTGCATCATCGCAGTTGGCCCTTCTTCTAATTTATGAACATGAACTGTAAGATAACGCAAAATATCTTCATTAATTCTCATATTACGTTCCATTTCCACAACAGCAGGAGATGGTGCATCAATACCAAGAAAAAGATAATGACCTTTCTTATTCTTTTTAATACGGAATGCTAAATTCTTTAATCCCCAATATTCTCTTTTTAATACTTTTCCACCTTGATCAACAAGAATAGAAGAGAAAGTATCGGCTAAAGCTTCAACTTGGGCTTGTGACATGTCCTGACGGACAATAAAAACATTTTCATAAAATGACATATTATATCTTCCTTATGGATTATTATCTGTTTTGCTCGTAAAAAGCCTACAGATTAGCTAATTCTTAAAATCGCTATTCCACGATAAGAATTAGCAAAGAAGTTGTAAATTAGGCCTTCAATATACTTAAAAAATATAAACCTACAAGAAGTTTTTATTTTTAATATAAAATTATCGTGATTATACTAAATGCATCTCTAACACAATTATTCTATAAATGTTGCGATAATATCACGATAAAATCTATAAATTTAATTTTTTTTAAAATTAACAATCATATTTTTTAAGTAAATTACATTTTTTGATGAACTTTTTCATTCATTTTCTCATGAGATTCTATAGGAATACCAGGAGAAAATTTACTTAAACGAATCGCCAAAGAAGATTTAACATGTTTAACATTTGGTGCCGATGTTAATTTAGTTGTTAAAAATCTTTGATACGAATCCCAATCAGATGCAACTATTTTTAATAAGAAATCTGTTTCACCTGCTAACATATAACATTCTCGAACTTGGGGCCATGAGCTTACTAATTGTTCAAAAGCATTCAAATCCTGTTCCGCATGGCTAATAACACTAACTTGAGCAAAAATTGTAACACCATATCCTAAAGCTTCAGAATTAATATGGGCATGATAGCCTAGAATATAATTATTCTCTTCTAATACTCTAATA
Organism: Alphaproteobacteria bacterium; assembly: GCA_019695395.1. Lineage (NCBI taxonomy): Bacteria > Pseudomonadati > Pseudomonadota > Alphaproteobacteria > Alphaproteobacteria bacterium. The sequence goes on along the minus strand of JAIBAD010000006.1, from coordinate 16,147 downwards.
CGTCGTAAACAAGGAGGTGCTGAAATACCCGCCCTTTCTGCAAGTTCAACGTTGGTCATACGCCCATTGTTTTGCAGATCGTTTAAAATTTGCAGGTCTACTTGATCAAGTTTTAATTGACGTGGACGATGCATGAATTTCTCCTCTATTTATAATGCTTGATCTGATAGTATTTACATTTACATAATTATCATTGATTGTTATATCAATGATCAAAATAAAAAAGAAGATTTTTATTTCTTATCCATATAAGTGATTTTATTCATGACCCATCCTTCATCTAACAAAATTATCATTATAGGATCTGGCCCAGCCGGTTATACAGCTGCAATTTATGCAGCCCGAGCAGGATTATCACCTCTTCTTTTCGAAGGATTACAACCCGGGGGTCAAATGACAATTACAACAGATGTAGAAAATTATCCAGGTTTTGCAGAAGTTATTCAAGGACCTTGGCTTATGGAACAAATGCGCGCCCAAGCCTTACAGGTAGGAACACGAATTATAAATAATATCATTACGAAAGTAGATTTCACAAAAAAACCTTTTATTTGTTATGATGATGATCAAACTTCTTATACTTCTAAAACTGTAATTATATGTACAGGTGCCCAAGCAAAATGGTTAGGGCTGGAGGGAGAGACCAAATACCGAGGATTTGGTGTCTCTGCATGCGCCACATGTGATGGTTTTTTCTTTAAAAATAAAAAGGTTTGTGTTATAGGAGGCGGAAATACAGCTGTTGAAGAAGCTCTTTTTTTAACTCACCATGCTGCTAAAGTTATACTTATTCACCGCCGCAATCAATTAAGAGCCGAAAAAATACTTCAAGAGAGATTATTTAAACACCCAAAAATTGACGTTATGTGGGATAGTGTTGTTATTGACGTTAAAGGTACAGAAAATCCATTAACTGTATCTCAATTAGAAATCAAAAATCTTCATACAAATTATACCCATTTGATTGATACAGATGGGGTGTTTATTGCTATAGGACATGAACCTTCAACAAAATTATTTGATGGTCAATTGGATCTGGATTCTGAAGGTTATATTTTAACGAAACCGGATTCTACAGCGACATCCATACCAGGTATATTTGCCGCAGGTGATGTTAAAGATAAAATTTTTCGTCAAGCTATTACAGCTGCAGGCATGGGATGTATGGCAGCTTTAGAAGCTGATAAATATTTAGCACGACTTTCTCTTTGATACTTATTGGTTAAGTAATGGATTGGGATAAATTACGTATTTTTCATGCCGTAGCTGAAGCTGGAAGTTTTACCCATGCAGCAGATAGTTTAAAGCTTAGTCAATCAGCTATTAGCCGACAAATTAGTTCTTTAGAGGATAGTCTGAATATAAGTTTATTTCATCGTCATGCGCGTGGGCTTATATTAACAGAACAAGGGGAAGTTCTTTATCGTACAAGCCATGAAATCTTTACTAAATTAGCTTTAACCGAAACGCAACTTAAAGAAAATAAAGAAAAACCTAAAGGATCGTTACGCGTTACAACTACCGTGGCTCTCGGATCCACTTGGTTAACTCCAAAAATGAAAGAGTTTCTTGATATATACCCGGACGTTAGACTTGAGCTTCTTCTTGATGATCGTGAGCTTGATCTATCGATGCGTGAAGCAGATGTTGCAATTAGATTGTCACCACCCAAACAGCCAGGGCTTATTCAACGACATCTTATGACACTGCAAATGGCTATTTACGCATCACATAATTATATCGAAAAATATGGCATACCAAAAACTTTAGATGATTTAGAAAAGCATAAACTTATAGGGTATGGTGAAGGAATGAAACCTCCTATACCTGAAGTTAATTGGTTACTAAAAGAAAATTTAAATCCCAGAAAATTTCGTAAACTTTTTTTCACAGTTAATAATATTTATGCTATTTTACGCGCTACAGAAAATGGTATAGGGATTGCAACTCTACCAGATTATCTAGTTATGAATAATAAAAACTTAATACCAATTTTAACTGAACTTCAGGGGCCTAAATTTCATGCATATTTTGTTTATCCTGAAGAATTACGTAACAGCAAAAGAATTCAAGTATTTAGAGATTTTCTTTTAAAAGAAATTGATGAAACTATTCCAAACAAAAAAAATTTTTCACTATGAATTTTTACCATTTATTTGATATCATCATTCTAAGCATTGTTGAAGGGCTCACAGAATTTATTCCTGTTTCTTCAACAGGGCATTTAATTTTTTTAGTAGATTTTTTAAAATTTCAAGCCCCACCTGGACGCAGCTTTGAAATTTCCATTCAATTGGGTGCTATTTTAGCTGTTTGCGTTATCTATTTTAATTTTCTTTGGCAAACTCTTTTAAAAGCAACGTATGATCCCCAAGCCCGGCAGTTTATCTTTAATATAATTATTGCTTTTATTCCAGCTGCACTTTTTGGTGTTGTACTTGGACATTTTATTAAATCTTTTTTATTCAAAACTGAAATTGTGGCTTCATCACTTATTATCGGTGGTATTGCTATTCTTTTTATTGAAAGAAAAATACATACACTTAAATTTGATAAAATTCACGCCTTTCCCTGGTGGATATCTTTAAGTATTGGGTGTGCACAAGTTATAGCGATGATCCCTGGCGTTTCACGTTCTGGCGCAACAATTTTGGGAGCGTTACTTTTGGGGGTAGAAAGAAAAACTGCAGCAGAGTTTTCTTTTTTCCTTGCAATACCAACAATGCTAGGTGCCACAACCTACACATTTTATGATAATTGGCATGATCTTAATATGAGCAATATGTATGATATTATTATCGGATTATTCTTTTCTTTTATCGCTGCTTTTATTGTCGTTAAAGGATTATTATCTTTTGTTAAAAATTATGGATTTACACCTTTTGGTTGGTATAGAATTGCACTTGGTACATTAATGTGGGCATGGATTTTATTTTAAAAATCCTGTTTTCTAAATAAATATTTAGAAGCTTTTTATTAAGCGAGAAGACTTTTTAACATCCAAGCATTTTTTTCATGAAGTTGAATTCGTTGAGTCAAAAGATCCATAGTTGCCTGGTCACCTGCTTTTTCTGCAGAAGGAAAAACTTGATAAGCAGTTTTAACTACTTTCTCTTGCCCATCAATGAGTTGTTTAATCATTTCAGAAGCTGAAGGAAATTTTTCTTCTTCTTGGATTGATGAAAGCCTTTTATAGGCAGAATAAGTTCCAGGTGCATAACTTCCAAGGGCACGAATACGCTCAGCAATAAGATCTACAGCCAAAGCTAATTCATTATATTGTGTTTCAAACATAAGATGAAGCATACTAAACATAGGACCTGTGACATTCCAATGAAAGTTATGTGTTTTAAGATATAATGTATAACTATCAGCTAATAATCGTGATAACCCCTCAACAACATTATTTGATGATGTATTCTTTATAGAAGATTTTTGGGGTGCCATGATTTAGTTCCTCTCTATTTTTTTAAATATTTACGTGTATTAAAAATATTTTATGATCCTATGATCCTATATACCATTATACTTTAAAATGATATTAAATCAAAATTTCATAATAAATTAACTGTACAATATAAAAATAAAAAATAAATCCTTAAATATTTTTAATTTTAAAAATATTTAAATCATGATATTGATATTTTATGAATAAATTAACATTAGAAGATTTTATTATTCGTGCCACAAATAATGGCCTTAAATGGGATGAACAGCAAGTTTTATTAAAAGAAGCTGGTTGGCCAGAAGATATTATTCAATCTGAATATAATAAATTTTATCAAGTATCAGCAAAAATTGCTGTTCCTAAATATTCAATTAAATCCAGTTTTGGTGGATTTGCCTTAAACGCTTTCATATTTTTAACCCTATATCTTATCATTTATAATACAACTGATCTATGTTACGATATGGTTGATTATATTTTTGAAACGGGTTTTTCCTCTTTGGAAAATATTAAATGGAATATATCCATTATCATCACCTCTATTCCGTTTTATTTTTTTACCAATTATATTGCTGTAAAAAGACAGTTTATATTTGATTCCTCACGTATCAAAATAATCTATTTAACTTTGTTTATTGCTGCTGTCATTGGTATTGGAACAGTATGTGGAATTGTTTATGCAGTGTTATTTGGTGATAATCGTATTCAAGATTTCATAAAATTGCTTATAACTTTCCTCTTTTCAGGAATAGCATTTTTATATTTTTATTTAAGTTTAAAAGCTATTAAACGTGTGATTGATTTACGATAAAATGAAACCTCGTTATATTCTTATTCTTATTTTTATCCTTATTTTTACAAGCTGTTTAATTGCTTTTTTTATTGTAGGATTTCCTGGTCAAACAGATTCTGTCCATGATGGGGATATTGTCTATAATATGATTAAAGTAAGAAATTCTATTCAAGATTTTTATAACAAAGAAAAAAAACTACCCCAAGATATTTGGGAAATTAACCGTTATACAAACAATAATCGCAACTATATGATTGATTATGAAATTGTTAATAATTTTAATTATAAATTATGTGCAAAATTTAAAACCAATGACGCATACCAAGCAGAATTAAAAAATTTTAGTCATGAAAAAGGATATCAATGTTTTTCTTTTTCAATTAATACTTCTAGCCTGCCAGATAAAAACAACAAAATCTAATAACATTTCGTTATTTTTAAAACCAATACTATGTTTAATATTAACAGCCAATCTATAAAATGGCCGGATAATTTAAAGGAAGCTGCATCAATTCAAAAGCAACTGGCCAACAAAGTACGCCTAGAAAATAACTTTGCCAATTTAAATTTAATTGCTGGTATCGATGTAAGCTACGATCTTACCAACAATCTTAGTTATGCAGTCATTGTCACAATGACCTTGGATCAATTAAAACCTATTCAAACAATCATTAAACATCTTCCAACTACTATACCATATGTCCCTGGATTTTTATCTTTTCGGGAAATACCTGTAATTTTAGAAGCTTTAAAAGATTTACCTCATAGACCAGATATCTTTATGGTTGATGGTCAAGGTGTTGCCCACCCACGTGGTCTTGGTATAGCTGCCCATTTAGGTGTTCTTACAAATATCCCATCCATCGGCGTTGCCAAATCAAAATTAATTGGTTCTTATCAAGAACCTGATTGGATTAAGGGTTCACAAAGTCCATTAATAAATAAAAATAAAAAAATTGGTACTGTGCTTCGGAGTAAAGATAATGTAAAACCTTTATTCATTTCATCTGGACATTATATTGATCATGAAACAGCTATTAATGTAACAATAGCATGTCTAACTAAATATCGTCTTCCTGAACCAACACGTTATGCAGATAAAATTTCCAAAAATTGTAAAATAATAACTGCATAATTTTACAGTTATAAATATTATATATCAATTTATCTTTTCCTTATCTTTTTTCTTAAACACAGTACAACGATTTTATATATACGTTGCTACCGTTCAAATATAGAGCATTCTATATAGAGATTCTAAAATTCCTATAACTATCTCTCCATATAAAAACTCATTTAATAACCTTTAAATTCAATTAAAAATAAGCTGTTAAGGAGGCATTATGTCAAATTCTAACCAAAATTCACCTTATTCTGAACGCCGTCGAGGTGATGATGACGATGATAATTACACATCACGCACAAGTGGTCGTCGTAGTCAATATCGCGAACGTGATGAACAAGGTAGATTCATGAGCGATGATGAGTATGATTCACAAGAAGATATGTATGATGACGACGAATATGGTGATGATGAAGATTATGGATCAAGCAGACAATCACGTCAATCAAGATATGAAGAAGATGATGATGGTGATTATAGCTCAAACAGAGGACGCAGAAGTTCTTCCGGAAGAGGCCAAGGTTGGTTTGGCGATCCAGAAGGTCATGCCGAAGCAGGACGTCAAAGTCATGGGGGTCGTGGTTATGATGATGAAGACGATTATGGTTCATCAAACCGCGGTAGATATCGTTCTACCCGCTCGAATGGCCGTGGTCAATATCGTGAACGCGATGAACAAGGCAGATTTATGAGTGATGACGATGATGAAGATTATGGTTCTCAAAGTCGTAGAGGTAGTAGTTCCTCCTCTAGTAGTGGGCGCAGAAGTTCTTCTGGTTCGGGACGTGGCTGGTTTGGTGACCCAGAAGGTCATGCCGAAGCAGGACGTCATAGCCATGACAACGACGATGATGATTATGATGATCGTTCATCCAGCCGTAGAGGACGCAGCAGTTCTTCCTCTAATAGTGGGCGCAGAAGTTCTTCTGGTTCGGGACGTGGCTGGTTTGGTGACCCAGAAGGTCATGCCGAAGCAGGACGCCAAAGTCGTGGTGGTCGTGGTTATGATGACGATGAAGATGATAATGATCGTCGCTCAAGCCGTTCTCGTTCTGCCCGTTCGAATGGTCGTAGTCAATCACGCCGTACACGTGATGAACAAGGCAGATTTAGGAGTGACGATGAAGATAATAGCGGCAGTAGTAGCAACAGTCGTCGCCGTAGAAGCACCTCATCAAATGGTTCAGGACGTGGATGGCACGGCGACCCAGAAGGTCATGCGGAAGCAGGCCGTCATAGTCATGACAATGTATCATCCTCTAGCCGTGGACGTTCATCAAGCAAAAGCAATGGACGTAAATCCAGTTCTAGCCGTAGTAAAAATGCTTAATTTAGGAAAAGGGACAGAATATCTGTCCCTTTAACTTAATCCTATGAAGGGTAGACATTATGAATGTACCTAATTTTTTCTTAAGTATAGCTATTTTAATTTTATTTTCACTAACTTTTATTTCTTCAGCAGAAGCCAATACATCAACTGTTGAAAGCTTTGTCCAAAAAGCAGCTGTTGCAAATAAATTTGAAATTGATTCAAGCCAATTAGCTTTACAAAAATCAAATAATTCTGAAATTCGTCGATTTGCAGAGCGTATGGTTAATGATCATACTAAAGTGGGTGAAAGATTTACCACAACACTTCAATCAATAAATCAAAAAGCACCAGAAACTTTAGACGAAAAACATAAAAAATTAATAGAAAGATTAGAACAATCATCTGGTGACGATTTCAATCGCCTTTATGTTCAACTTCAAACAGACGCACATAAAGAAGCTGTCGATCTTTTTACTGATTATTCAAAGAATGGTAAAGATCCAACTTTAAGAGATTTTGCTGAAAAAACGTTACCTGATTTAAAAAGCCATTTAGAAGATATTCGTAAAATCAAAGTAAAGTAATTAGGAAAAATATTATGAAAGCCGTCGTATTTCATAATGTCGGTGATATCCGATTAGAAGAAGTAGCCAATCCAAAAATTCAGAATTCTCAGGATGCTATTGTTCGTTTGACTGCAAGTGCTATTTGTGGAACAGATCTCCATATGGTACGCGGAACGATGCCCGGGATGAAATCCGGGACCATTCTAGGGCATGAGGGCGTTGGTATTATTGAAGAAATAGGACGTAATGTTCGTAATTTTAAACCAGGTGACCGCGTTGTTATAGCATCAACTATCGCTTGTGGTTATTGTGTTTATTGTAGGGCTGGATATTTTTCCCAATGTGACCATGCAAATCCTAATGGTAAAGATGAAGGAACTGCCTTTTTCGGTGGACCGGCTGCAAGTGGCCCATTTCATGGGATGCAGGCAGAAAAAGTGCGGGTACCTTTTGCCCATGTTGGTCTTGTCAAAATACCAGATAATGTAACAGACGATCAAGCAATTACTGTATCGGATATTTTTCCAACTGGATATTTTGGGGCAGAACTAGCTGATATTCATGATGGAAAAATTGTTTCTGTATTTGGATGTGGCCCTGTTGGGTTATTTACAATTATAAGCGCTAAACTTATGGGAGCTGGAAGAATAATTGCGATTGACCATTTACCTGATCGGTTAGAAAAAGCACAAGAATTGGGCGCAGAGTCTATTAATTTTGATAAAGAAAATCCTGTAGACACAATTTTAGATATTACTGGGGGTATTGGCACAGATTGTGCTGTTGACGCTGTTGGGGTTGATGCAGAACCACCAGAGAGCAAATGGCAACAATGGAAAAATAAAGTTTCTGGTAAAGAAGAGCAACAAAAAGAACAGATTAAAAAAGCTGTTCCCAAACAAAACCCTGATGGTGAATTGTGGAATCCAGGGGGAGCCCCCACCCAAGCTATTGAATGGGCTGTTGATAGTGTAGCCAAAGCGGGGACAATTTCAATAACAGGCGTTTACACTAAAAAAATACAAAATTTTCCTTTAGGTAAAGCCATGCGAAAAAACTTAACACTTCGTATGGGTAATTGTAATCATCGTAAATATATCCCTATGCTCTTAGATTTGATATCTGCAGGTATCGTTGATCCTTTAAAAGTTCTTTCCCACCAAGAACCTTTATCTGATGCTATTGAAGCATTTAAAGCTTTTGATCGACGTGATCTTGGGTGGATTAAAGTTGTTCTCGATCCCACAAATTCTAAAGAAAATAAAAAATAATATTTATGACATTAAGACCTTATTGGCATGGATATATAAAACTTTCTCTTGTCTCGCTACCCGTGAATATATACGCGGCTCTTAATCGTTCACGCCAAATTTCTTTGCATGAAATTTATCGCCCTACAAACCAACGGGTTCATCACCAAAATGTTGTTGATGGCGAACCCATTGACCGCGAAGATATTGTCAAAGGATATGAAGTAGAAAAAGGTGAATATGTCATTATTGAACCTGAAGAGATTAAAAAATTAAAAATCCCATCTTCAGAAACTTTAGAAATTACCCAATTTGTTGGAATAGATAGTATTGACCCTATTTATTATGAAACCATTTACTTTGTTGCACCCGATGGAGAAAAAGCAGAAGAGGCTTTTGTTGTTATTCGTGAGGCTTTACGCCAAACCAATAAAATGGGATTAGGACAATTAGCAATAAGTGGACGTGAAAGATTATGTGCTCTTAAACCATGTGGAAGTGGGATGATACTTCAAACATTGCGTTATGAAGATGAGATCCGCGAAAGTGACCCTTATTTTAAGGATATTGATGAAAAGGTAGATAAGGATCAATTAGATTTAGCTAAAGAATTAATAAAAAGAAAAACTTCTGCTTTCAAACCTGACAAATTTCATGATCATTACCGTGAAGCTTTACAAGAATTAATTGATGCTAAATTAGAGAACCGCAAACCAGAAAAAATTATTGAAGATAAACCCAGCGCCAAAGTTATTAATTTAATGGATGCGTTACGTAAAAGTTTAAAAGAATCGGATAAAAAAAATTCAACTCAAGATAAATCCAAAAATTCTTTAAAAAAGAAATCAGCAAAACGACGTAAAGCTGGGTAGCGGTATGCCCGAAAATAATTTAAATATTTATAACAAAAAACGTGATTTTTCAAAAACATTAGAACCTAAAGGAAAAATCAATAAAAAACATACCTATCGTTATCTTATTCAAAAGCATGATGCCCGACGTCTTCATTATGATTTAAGGCTAGAATTAGATGGTGTTCTTAAAAGTTGGGCTGTTACAAAAGGACCAAGTCTTGATCCCAACGATAAAAGATTAGCGGTTGAAGTTGAGGATCATCCTATAAAATATAAAGATTTTGAAGGTACAATCCCCCACGGACTTTATGGCGGAGGCACTGTAATGTTATGGGATGAAGGATATTGGGAACCTATAAATGACCCACATAAGGGATTACATTCAGGTAAATTAGAATTTATTTTGCATGGCAAAAGATTAAAAGGACAATGGACATTGATCCGTATGAAGAGCCAGGAAAAACGTACAAACTGGCTTTTAATTAAATATAATGATGATGTGGCCCAGGATAATGATTATGATAATTTATTAAAAACTTATCACACAAGTGTTAGAAGCCATAAATCTATGGACGAAATTGCTCAAAATAATTCAACTCAAAATAACAAAAAACAAAATTCTTCTAAAATTTTTAAAAAAAAATTACCTAAATTTATTGCACCACAACTTGCCACTTTGAGTAATACGTTCCCAGAAGGTAGCCATTGGATTCATGAAATTAAATTTGATGGGTATCGTATTCAAACCCATTTTGATCAAAAAGAAATTATTATGTTTAATCGTACCGGTCTGGATTGGACACATAAATTTCGTTTTATTGCCGACAAATTATCAAAATTACCTATTCAAACAGCGATTTTAGATGGAGAAATTATCGTTCCAGATACTCATGGAATAAGTTCCTTCAAAATGCTCCAAGAAACATTAAGCCAAGGACAAAGTAGCCAGTTTCAATATTATATTTTTGATCTTCTATATCTTAATGGCCATGATCTTACCTCCTTACCTTTAATACAACGAAAAGAATTACTAAACCCTTTATTAAAAATTAAAACATTTGAAAATTCTATATTTTACAGTGATCACTTCGTTCATCATGAACAAAATTTTTTAAAGAAGGTTTGCAATTTGAAATTAGAAGGTATTATTTCCAAAAGAAAAGATGCATCTTATAAAAGTGGCCGTAATAAAGATTGGTTAAAAACAAAATGTCATTTAGGTCAAGAGTTTATTATTGGTGGATTTACATTACCTAAACAACATAGACATGGTATTGGTGCCTTATTTTTAGGATATTATAGGGATCAAAAGCTTATATATGCAGGAAAAGTGGGAACAGGATTTGATCAAGAAACATCTATCTTGTTAAGAAAAAAACTTAATCTTCTTTTGCAAAAAAATATGCCTTTTGATCATGTACCTACACAAATTAAAAAAAACGCTTATTGGGTACAACCTAAATTAGTATGCGAAGTTACATTCACCGAATGGACAGGGAATCAATATCTCCGCCATCCTTCATTCCAAGGATTACGTGCAGATAAACCTGCATCAAGTATTACACGGGATATAGCCCTGGAACAAAAAAAATCTTCTCCTAAATTGAATAAAAAGAAATCAACAAATACGACGATCAAAATTAATGGTATAGAAATTACCCATCCCAATCGGATTATCTATCCGGACTTCAATATTACAAAACAAGAATTAGCGGATTATTATTCAAAAATTGCTGATTATATTTTACCCTATATTATCAACCGGCCCCTTTCAATTATTCGCTGTCCGGAAAACGTTAATGAATCTTGTTTTTTTCAACGACATATACCCCATGATCAGTCTCCTTATCTTTATGATACAGGAATTAAAATTCATAAAAGAAATGAATCATATTTAATGATCAAGGATATCAAAGGACTAATAAGCCTGGTCCAATTGGGCGTTATCGAATTTCATCCCTGGGGTTGTTATGCAAATCAGCCCGATAAACCTAATTGGATTATTTTTGATCTGGATCCAGACCCTAGTTTAAATAAAAACTACGTTATTAAAGCTGCCCAAGAAATTCGTGAACGCATGCATGAATTTGGCCTAAAAAGTTTTGTCAAAATGACAGGCGGCAAAGGGTTGCATGTCACTATACCTATTAAACCCAAATATAATTGGGATACAATAAAAGCTTTTACAAAAGCTATTGCACAATCTATGGCTTATGATAAGCCAAATTTTTATACAGCTAGGGCCAGCAAAACAACAAGAAAAAATAAAATTTTTGTTGATTATTTACGCAACGATTATACATCTACCGCAGTGGCACCTTTTTCAGTGCGTGCCCGTAACATTCCAACTATTGCCCTTCCTTGTTTATGGGAAGATTTAAAAAGATTATTTCTAAGTGAACAGATGACTATTAAAAAATTATCTAAATATTTAATTAATTATCAATCAGATCCTTGGGAAGATTTTTTTAAAATTGAACAAACAATTCATTCAGATTATCTTCAGGCTCTTGCAATTGATCCCAAATAATTTATAAATTAATTAATATTTTTCTATTTTATTTAATGTATCTTTATAAGTTATGATATGGGTTGGGCCTATTAATTTTGCAAGCAAAATAATACCGGCTTTATGGTAATCTTGATCTTGGTCACTTGCACATAAATCTTCAATAACCCAAGTTTTAATATTAGATTCAAATAAATCTAAAACTGTTTTTAAAACACAAGCTTCGGTTGCAATCCCACATATAAAAATCTCTTTAACTTTAAGATTTTTAAGGTGTGCCAGCAATATTTTTGTGACACATGTATAGGTGCATCGTTCTATAATAAATGCATCATGCCTTGGTTTAATTGCTAATTTTGTTTCATCACTTGCAGGAGACAGTTTATGATAATCAAGAATTTCCCGGAATGGAGAGGGATCAGGATTATAAAATTTAGTCAGTATAACATGATCAAATTTATATTGGATTTCTTCAATAGGTTGAAGTAAATGATTTGATGTTTTAGTAATAAAACCATTTTGCATATCAACAATAATTAAAACACGAGGTAATATAATCATAAGGCAATTATAAAATGAAATGGATTGCTTTAAATTAAGATCCATCTGATAATGTCTTTTACCTTATAAAAAATCAATTATTTTTAAATATTTAATTAATGCTTACATCATTTAATTTTACTTATTGCGAATCTATAAACGTACTAGGTTTTTTACAACCATTTAATATTTTAAGTAGTTTAATATTTTTTATTTTAGCTATATGGATATGGCGTGATCCTTCCGCTTCATTTCATCGCTGGGGATTATTAGCAATTTCTTTAGGAAGTGTTTTATGGCATGCAACCCCAATATCATGGACTTTAATATTAGATATAAGTGCAATTGGTTTATGGCTTTTACTTTATCTAACGAATGGATGCAAAAAATTAAAATTGCCATTACTCCCTATTTTATCTTTAGGAATTATAAGTCTTTTAATATGCGGAATTTTAGGACAAATATTTATCTCTTGGCTTCCTATGATGAGTGGGGCTTTTATCCCACCTGTTATTATTACTTTAATCTTAGCCCTTCAGCAAAAAAAATTATCATGGATATATACAGCTTTATCTATGACCTTGGCTATTATTGCACGAGAATTAGATTTAACCTTATGCCCATGGATACCAATTGGAACACATTTTTTATGGCATATAGGAACTGGGTTATCCCTTATTGTTCCTATATCCATACTGAAAAATAGATATAGATCTTAATTTTTATTAAAGTTCATTTATCTCTACCAAAATGCATATGATAAGAAAAATTTTTTTGAACTAAATCTATATCCATAGGTACGCGGATATAATCACCATGTTGCCACATAGGCACTTGATCAATAAAATTTTCTGCATTAATCTGACCATCTTGCCCTCCAAATAAAATAAAATCATTGGCGTTTATATTGCTTAAATCAGAAACATGACGCGCTTGCGATCCATAACCCACATAATGTTTGCGTGATATCATATTCCCAGAAGTTTTCATAATTGTTTCTTGCGTACCTGATATAGGGAAGTCTTGAAATCTATATAAATTTCCTAATAACGGCATATTACTAAGCATATGTTCAATACGTATATGATGAATATCACCCCATTTTTTCCCTTCTTTTAAAACAGGGTACGCATCTTCTAAAGATGCGTTAAGTATAGATTGAATTTCTTTTTGATCTGCTTTATTTATCTCATCAGCTAAAATGCGTGGAAGATAACTGTTACCTTTCCAAAAATTATTTTCAAATCCATATCTTTTTTTATCATAAAATCTATCTGCAAAATTAATTGTAAAATCATGTATTAATAAAGCATCTTGGGATTCAAGATCAAAATTTCCATCCCAATTTTTTAAATGTTCCCATAATTTTAAAGATTTATTTGATAAAGATTGGACATTTACTTTATTAAGTATGGCATTTCGTAAAATAATATAACTTTCACTATATACATCTTGCTGTAATTTTTTTAAATCGCCCGCTGTCCATTTTGATTTTTTTGTTAATTGATCATAAATACGGTCAATACGATCTTTTGGTGAAAAAAACCAGCCAATAGGAATTTGTGTATCCAAAGCTGGATTATTATTAGATGAAGCAATTACTCCATTATCAGGATTAATTATAAAAGGTAATTTATCAACCTTTAAAATATGTGCCCATGATTTATCGCTTTCTTCGGTTGTTACCCATAAGTCATTTGGAAAATTTTGATTGCGATTAGGAATCCATGTCCCAAGAATATGCCCAATATTTCCTTTCGTATCAGCAAAAATAAAGTTCTGTCCAGGTACCGAAAAATTTAATAAAGCTGTTTTCATTTCTTGCCATGTTTTTGCTTTCATAACGCCAAGCATTGCGGTGATTTCGTCACTTGATAAATGCCCTGTCCAACGTACAGCAAAATCACGACCTTTGGGAAATGGGAGAACACCCGTATCTGAAATAACAGGGCCATAAGGACTAAGCCGATTGGTACGTATGGTATCAAACCAGCCCCTGCGCTTAATTAAATGAGTTTCAGTTGATAAATCTTTTAAATTTGTTACATCAACAATATCACTTGCCCACTGCCGCATATTGGTCCCCCCCCAAGCAATATGTTCATTGCGTCCAAAAGCGAAAACAGGAATACCTGTAGGCATCATTCCAACCACATGATAAGTTGGTGATTGTAATCCAACAATGATCCAAAAATTTGGAATAGAAAATCCAAGATGCGGGTCATTGGCAATCATAGCAGCACCATTTTGACTTTGATTTGGGGCAACGGCAAATGAATTACTTCCAGAGCGAATAAAAGGTTGAAGCAAATCAATAAACATAGATAGCTGATTATCTTTTTTTAATCTTACTGAAGATTTGGTTGTATCGTTTAACGTATAACCCTGAGTATGGGCAACTGTTTTCCAAATTTCTGACCAATTTTTATTCGTACGTTCCGGAAGTAATTTTGATAACATCAACCAATTTACATCTATTCCCCCAAGCCTTCCAATTGCAATTGTATCTTCAGCTGTCCAGGGTTCATTATCCATATTTAACATACGCATTTCGTGGGGCATTTGTTTTATAAAGTTCTTATAATAATTAACCCCGGCAACATAGGCATTTAACCATTGATGTGTATCAGATGGCATATTTTTTAAAATATCTTGAGCAGCACGGGCGAATCCTAAGGCACGCAATCCAGAATCAATATTTGTGGTAAATGGGCCTGCCATTTCTGAAATACGTCCATAGGCAAGACGTTTAGCAATTTCCATCTGGCCTAACCTTAAATGCGCGTGGACAAGACCCAGAGCCATTGCGGCATCTTGATCATTTTGTGCTGAAATAAATGGTATCATATATTTATCCCAGTAAATAGTTACAGGTTGGGTAAAATTTGGTGCCATCTTAGATAACAAATCAAGACGTGATTCTGTACTTTCTGGTTCGGGCAATATATCAACCGACACACATCCAAATCCCAAGCTTAATAAAATTATTACCAATACAATTAGAAATTTTTGGATATTCATTTTTATATCAAGATAATTTAGGAAAATTATTATTTGGTTTTTAACTAGTATTATATAATAAATCACAGGATATTACAATTTTAGCTCAAATTATGAATCAATCTCTTTCATCTGGATCTTTTACTATCGAACGTCACTATGATGTATCACCTCAAAAAGTTTTTTCTGTTTGGTCTGATCCCATAATAAAAGCCCAATGGTTCATCGGTCCAGAAACATGGTCTTTAATCAAACGTGAACTTAACTTTAAAGTTTGGGGGTAATGAACTTTTACAGGGTAAATTTGATCAAGGGATGGAAACATTGTATAAAGCACATTATTATGAAATTAAACAAGATACCTACATTGTTTTTGCTCATGATATGTATATAAATAAAAACCATCATTCTGTTTCTCTTGCAATTATTGAAATTATGCCAAAGGAAAATGGTACTACTATGTTGTATACAGAACATGTTGTTGATGGTACATTAAGTGAAAAGGTTACTTCATCCCATAAAACAGGAGCTTCCATCCATTTTGATAGAATAGAAGAAATTTTTTTCAAAAATAGGTCTATCTATAAAAAACGTGATTTGTGATGTAAAACAAATTTAATTAAATTTTTATATAATTTTTATATTTATGAATATTAGAGTAATTCTAATTTACTTTTTAATTCATTTTCATTAATTGGTTTTGCAATATAATCATCCATTCCTGCTTTAAGGCAACGATCTCTATCCCCATA
>JAIBAD010000005.1 GCA_019695395.1 Alphaproteobacteria bacterium | reverse complement strand
ACATGGGTTATATGTGATCGTTTTATTGATTCAACCCTTGTTTATCAAGGATATGGACAAAATATAGATAAAAATTTAATCGACCATTTAAATAAAATAATTATAGATGGATTTCAACCTGATCTTACTTTTATTTTAGATTTGCCTGTAGAAAAGGGGTTAAAAAAAGCACAAAATCGATCCCAAAAAGAAAATAGATACGAAGAAATGGGACTTTCTTTTCATAATAAGTTAAGTGATGCTTTTAAAGTTATTGCCCAAAATAATCCAGAAAGATGCCATATAATTGAAACAAATCAACCTATGGAACAAACAGCACTTGCAATTCAACATATTATTCAAAAAAAATTTAATCTTTCTATGGTTTAATTATGTTTGTTTTAGGACACGAAAATATAAAAGATACAATTAATAAACTATATAAAAATAATCAATTGCCCCATACATGGTTGTTTAATGGAATAGAAGGTATTGGTAAGGGTACGCTTGCCCGAATATTAGCCTATAATCTATTGTCTGAACCAATGTTAGGTTTAAACGTAAATGATGATAGTATTATCTGGGAAAAACCTGAAATTTTTCATCCAGATTTACTTATTATTGAAAATAAAAACACAGATGAAAATACAGCAAATTCAAATAAAGAAATTACGATTGATAAAGTAAGAGAAATTAATGATTTTCTTTATTTAACGCCAAACAAAAGTAAATGGCGTATTGTAATTATTGATGCTGTTGATCATTTAAATAAAAATGCATCTAATGCGCTGTTAAAAATTTTAGAAGATGCCCCCAAACATGTATGTTTCTTTCTGATCAATCATTCTATAGGATTAGTTTTACCAACAATTAAATCCCGGTGTTTCACGTTAAAATTTTTACCATTGCAAGAAACAATAATAAAAAAACTTTTGGCTTCTTATTTAGATGATACTCTTGATGAATCTTACCAAAAAACTTTATATCACCTTTCAAATGGTAGTATAAAAAAAGCTATGTTTTTACATGATATAAATATTATAAATTTTTTTCCCTATATTGAACAGGCAATATTATCCAAAGATTATAACTATTTGTTTTTATCCACAATGGAAGAATTTTCAAGCAAATATAATTCAAAGGATTTTTTTAATATTTTATTGTATGCTTTACAACAGTGGCTTGAAATTATAATAAAGTCCAAGTCCCATATCACGGACCCCATTACTCAAACATTTTTTGATTTAAATAAAATAGATCTATCAAAAATTTTTGATCATGAAATATGGGTATTATTTGATAAAATTAAACAACTCCCCCATCAAATAAATCTTTTAAATTTTGATCCACAAATGATATGGATTGATTTAGTATCTGATTTTAGAAAAGTATTTAAACTGGTATAAAATAATGTCACAAACTAATAATTCTTTTTATATTACAACCCCTATATATTATGTAAATGATACCCCGCATATTGGACATGCTTATACAACATTAGCGTGTGATGTATTGGCCAGATTTGCACGATTAGATGGCAAAGATGTTAGATTTGCAACTGGAACTGATGAACATGGGCAAAAAGTTCAAAAATCAGCAGAATTGGCTGGAATAGATCCACAAACATTTACAGATAAAGTTTCAAAAAATTTTCGTGATTTGGCAGATACATTAAATTTTAGTTATGATGATTTTATTCGTACCACAGAATTAAGACATCAAAAAGCATGTCAAACACTTTGGCAAAAATTAAAAAGCAATGATCAAATTTATCTGGATAGTTATAAAGGTTGGTATGCAATAAGAGATGAAGCCTTTTATGATGAAAGTGAATTGCGTCTTAATGCAGAGGGTAAAAAAATAGCCCCCAGTGGGGCAGAGGTTCAATGGTTAGAGGAACCCAGTTATTTTTTTAAATTATCGAATTGGCAAAAACCTTTGTTAGATTTTTATAAAGAAAATCCAGATTTTATTGCGCCCACAAGCCGTAGGAACGAAGTGATTAAATTTGTTGAAAAAGGATTACAAGATCTTTCTATATCGAGAGTAACGTTTAAATGGGGGATACCAGTACCGGATGATCAACAGCATATTATGTATGTTTGGCTTGATGCTTTAACCAATTATTTAACCGTTGCTGGTTATCCAGAAATTAAAAATCCAGATTTTAAAAAATTTTGGCCAGCCACATTACATATGATAGGAAAAGATATATTGCGTTTTCACGCCGTATATTGGCCAGCCTTTTTAATGGCTGCCCAATTACCCTTGCCCAAAAGGGTTTTTGCTCATGGATGGTGGACTAATGAAGGTGAAAAAATTTCTAAATCCCTGGGCAATGTTATTAATCCTTTTAACCTCGTTGAAAAATATGGTCTTGATCAGACACGATATTTTTTATTGCGTGAAGTTCCATTTGGAAATGATGGTGATTTTTCACATCAAGCGATTTTAAATAGAAGCAATAGCGAACTCGCCAATGACCTTGGTAATCTTGCCCAACGTGTTTTATCCATTATTAACAAAAATTGTAATGGTGTCGTTCCTGAATGCGAGCAAAAACTTGAAAGTGATAATGATTTATTAAATCTATCTGAACAGCTTTTAAATAACGTTAGAAAAGAATTATTAATTAACCAAGCTTTTCATAAATCTTTAGAAAGTATTTTTGCTGTCGTGGGTGCTGCTAATCGTTATGTTGATACGCAAGCCCCATGGAATTTAAGAAAAAATGATTTAAATAGATTTCATACGGTTTTATATACCTTAGTTGAAGTGATCCGCCGTTTAGGAATTATTATTCAACCTTTTATCCCACAATCAGCTAATCTTTTATTGGATCAAGTAGGACAAGAAAAAAATGAACGAAACTTTAATTTCTTTCATATACCTATAAAATCTGGGATTATTTTACCTAAACCTATGCCAATTTTTCCAAAAATTCTTTTAGAAGAATAGGGTATTATGCTAATTGATAGCCATTGTCATCTGGATTTAATAAAAAAAGATATTGATCTTGATCAAATTATAAACAATGCCCATAATTCTTCTGTCAATGTTTTGTTAACAATTTGCACAAGTAGACATAATTTTAATGATATCCATCAATTGACAGAAAAATTTGAAAATGTTTTTTGTTCAATTGGTACCCATCCCCATGAAGTCGAAAATGAACCCTTTGATTTAGAAACACTTGTTAATTTTTCCAATCAGAAAAAAGTTATCGGTATTGGTGAATGTGGATTGGATTATTATTATGACAATGCACCGATAGATTTGCAAAAAGAATGTTTTATGACCCATTTAAAAGCTGCCCAAATCACGGGCTTACCTTTAATTATTCATAGCCGAAATGCCGATCACGATATGATCGATTTGCTTACAGAATTTAATCAAAAACAAAAAATTACAGGTGTTATTCATTGCTTTACAGCAGGATCTGATCTGGCCCAAAAAGCTATCGATCTTGGTTTTTATATTTCTTTTTCAGGCATTATAACATTTAAAAATGCACAAAATTTACGTGATATAGCAAAAACCATTCCATTAGATAAAATTTTAATTGAAACAGATTCCCCATATTTAGCGCCTGTACCCAAAAGGGGCCAAATTAACCAACCAGCCTATGTTAAATATGTGGCAGAATTTATGGCAAATTTGTTGATGATACCTCTTAATGATTTTATTAAAATAACGCACGACAATTTTCTGAATTTGTTTAATAAGGCAGAAATAATATAATGAAAGTTACTATTCTTGGGTCTGGTGGTTCTGGCGGTGTACCTCTTATTAACGGCAATTGGGGGAAATGTAATCCCAATAACCCAAAAAACCGAAGACGTCGTGTATCTTTACTGGTAGAAATTAAAAATAAAGTTATCTTAATTGATGCATCCCCCGATTTGCGAAGCCAATTATTAGATGCAAATGTCAAAAAATTAGATGCAATTCTTTTTACCCATGCACATGCGGATCATTGTCATGGGATAGATGATATACGTTTTATGCCACGACCTTTAAAGGATCAACCTTTTAATTGTTATGGTGACCAAGAAACTATAGAAGAATTAAAAATTAAATTTAATTACATATTTAATCAAACACATAAAGGTTCATGGAATTTATATAAACCATTTTTAAATCCACATATTGTAACAGAATCTTTTTATATTGATGATATCGAGGTAATTCCATTTGAACAAAATCATGGACCAAACACCAAAACTTTAGGGTATAGAATTGGAAATATGGCTTATTCAACTGATGTTGTGAAAATACCAGAACAATCTTTCCAATATTTACATAATTTGGATTTATGGATTGTCGATTGTTTATTATGGGAAGCACATCAAACACATGCGCATGTTGACCTTGCCTTAGAATGGATTAAAAGGGTTAAACCAAAACATGCTGTACTTACACATCTTGGGACTTTAATGGATTATGATGAATTGAAATCTTATTGTCCGCCCAATGTTGAACCAGCCTATGATGGCTTGAATTTTACTTTAGTATCATAATTCCTAATTGTAATTTTAAATTCAGTTTTAATCGTCAATCCAAGCTTATTAAACTTAATCTTTAATAATTTACAAAATGTTATATTAAAATTTAAATCCGCAGATTTCCTGGTATTTTTCATGCTATTTGTTTCCAGAATATATATTATGCGAAATTATGATATATATTAAATCAATTCATGAAGACACTATTTTTACATTCCTTTCTATTCTATCTCTTAATGATCTGTTTATTTAAAATCAAAAAATATACTACATATTAGTAAAAGAAAAAAAATGGAAATACAAAAATATAAAATTGACATGGTTTGTAATACTGAAGAATTTTTTATCCGTACGCTTCATGGTCTACGTCCAATACAACCTACTGATCAAAAATCATTAGGGGTTTTACATTATCATGCATATTACGGAACAGTAGATGATGATGGAGAAACATGTGAAGAAGCAATAACTGAAGCTGAACACACCTTGATTGGTCAATACGGTGCTCAATATTTAATTAGACATAGCCTTCATCAATTATATCTACAAGATTACGAAGCATTAAATCTTTTTGTTACAAATACGAATTTGCCTGCTGTAAATTTATATCATAAACTTGGTTTTAAAGAAAAATTAATCAGTTTTAATCCTTAAAAATATCCCCTATTCTTTAATTGATAAGCTGCAATTTCTTTAATTCCCGCGCTTGATATTCATCCACCATACTATCTATAGCAACTCTTAAAGTTGGGAGATATTTATTAATAAAATCCCACATTAAATGATGGTCAATGTTTCGATAGCCATTCTGTAAAATCTGATGAATTTTTTTAAATTCATCCCAAGGTACACGTGGGTAAAATATTTTTTGTGTTTCTGGAATGTTATTATTAGCTTTTAATATAATTTCAAAACACCGTTCAACAGCCTGATGAACCATAGTATTTGATTCATAATATGAAAAATTTCGGCCAGCTAAATAATCTTGGATTTTATCAATTGCCTCTGACACATCAACCAGGCAAAAATAATATTCTTTATTAGTTGTAGTTCCGAAAGATAAAGACATTGGTTCCTCCGCTTTTTTTATTTAATATTTTACCGTTTTATTATGTACTCGGTAATTGCCTGCTACATAGGTATGAAAATCTTTAACCATAAAATTATATGTTGTATAAAACCCATCTACAGGTATCATTTTTGGGACTGGTACAAATGTGCCATCTGCAAGCACAAGGCTATTTTTTTCTGTAAATTGCGCAATTTCCCTATATCTATTACCTGGTGTAAGAAATGGATGAGATGGTGTTACTTTTAATCCATCTAAATCATATACAAAACAATCTTCATGTTTAAATGTTTTTAAAACTTTTGTTGGGATCAATTTTTCTAATCCTTTAAAAGACATAACCCAATCACCTACTTCAATATCTTCAATTGGTTTATAAGTCCCATCTTCCATTAAAATTGGCGTTCCTTGACCAAAACACGCATCTTGCTTAACATAACGACAGCGGTACAACAAAATATTTCCTCCAAATTAATTTTATTTATTTAAAAATATATATATTCCAATAAATAATTTATATGTTCTAAATAAACTTTTATCAATAATATTAAATTTTTTTGAAAATATATAAATTGGCTATCATTATACTATATATTGTGTTCAGAAAAAATAAAATTACCATTAGGTAGTTGTTATGGTTTTGATACAAAAAAACAAATATTTTAGTCAAAAAAAATATTTTTTATTATTTATCAAAAATTTTAATCAAACTTGATGTATCCAAATGCCCCATATTTTTATTTTGCAACAACGCATAAAATTGATCAATAAGAGCTGTTATTGGTAAAGCAATATTATTTTGCTGTGCCCGGGTAAGACAAATTGATAAATCTTTACGCATTAAATCAACAGCAAACCCAAAATTGAATTCACCATTAAGCATCGTTAGCAAACGATTATTCATTTGCCATGATTGTGCCGCCCCCTCAGATAAAGCTTCCAGTATTTTTTTGCCATCCAACCCTTCTTTTTGGGCAAAGGTTAACCCTTCTGCTAAACCTTGAATAACGCCTGCAATACAAATTTGGTTGATCATTTTAGTTAATTGACCATTTCCACTTTTACCCATCCATACTGATTTTTTACAATAACAATTTAATAAAAATTTGGTTTGATTATAAACGGACTGCTTACCTCCAACCATACTTATTAATTGGCCTTTTTCTGCGCCAATTTGTCCTCCCGAGACAGGGGCATCCAGAAAAGATTTATTATATTTGCTAGCTTCTTTTGCTAAAGTTTCTGCCAAAGTGGCTGATGCTGTTGTATGATCAACAATAACTAATTTCTTTTTAATATGGGGTATTATACCATTTTTTCCGAGCATCAATTCATACATATCGTTATCGTTTCTAACACAGGTAAAAACAATATCTGCTTCTAAAGCAACTTCTTTTGCTGACAACACATAGGTACCTTTATATTTTTTCACCCATTTTTTTGATTTATCAGTTGATCTGTTATAAACAACAAGATTATGACCAGCCTTTGATAGGTGGCCTGCCATTGCTGATCCCATTACCCCTAATCCAATAAACCCTATTTTATATTTTTTTGTTATCATTTATTTTCCAATCTCTTCTAATGAAATTATTCCTGGAATTTCTCTAATTGAATTTCGGGCGGCTATTGATAAAAACCAACATTGATCCAACACTATTTGAATTTTTTGCTGACGCGTTTTTTCTTCAAAAAGAATATAAATTTTATTTTTACCAGCTGGTTCATTTGATAAAAATTCTTTCAGCGATTGAATTGCCTGTTCATTTGATACGGTAATTCTATAATCTGTCACCATTTCATTAATTAATTTATCCAAGGCTTGTACATTATTTATTGTAAGCCGTGCTTCATCATTTTCATAACGTACATCCATGGTAAGCAAAACTAATTTACCAGGTTCTAGTAATTCTCTAAAACGTGATAAAATATCTGAAAATGCCAAAGCTTCATACATACCAGCCGCATCAGAAAATTGAATAAAAGCGAAACGATTACCTTTTGCAGATCGACGTTCCTGTTTACTAATAACGATACCCGCCATTTTAATTTTATTCTCAAGCTTTTCTGTTTGCAAAGAGGTAGATGTGACAATTTCAAAACGCGTTAGACTAGAAGAAAAATCATCTAAAGGATGGGTAGAAAGATAAAAGCCTATCACATCAAATTCTTTATTTAAACGTTCAATGCTTGGCCAATCAGCACATTCCGGTAAATGTAAATTTGAAACCTGAGATTGGTCAAAATTATTAAAAAGTAATGATTGATTTGATTGATTTTGATCTAAACGTGATTGAGTTTGGGCTTGTTTAAGTATTAAATCTACATGGTCAAAAAGTTGTTTACGGTTATGATTAAGATTATCAAAGGCACCCGCACAAATTAAACTTTCCAATTGTCTCTTATTTGGTATTTTATTTCCAAGTCTTGATATAAAATCATTTAAATCTTTAAATATTCCTACCTCTTCACGAATATTAACTAACTCTTCCATAACACCAACACCTACATTCTTTATAGCTGCTAGGGCATATCGAATAGCAAAACCCTGGTCTGTTTGTTCAACCTTAAAATTACTAAAACTATGATTAACATCGGGGGGTAATAGTTTAAAATTTAAACGACTTAATTCTTGACGAAATGAATTTAATTTATCTGTATTTCCTATTTCATAGGTCATGGAAGCCGCAATAAATTCCAGGGGATAATTAGCTTTAAGCCATGCGGTTTGATATGAAATAAGGGCATAAGCCGCCGCATGGCTTTTGTTAAAACCGTACCCTGCAAATTTATTAACTTGTTCAAAAATTAAATCAGCTTTATCTTTTGCGATATTATTGTGGGCAGCACCTTCAATAAATTCTTTTCTTTGGGCAGCCATTTCTGCTTTATTTTTCTTACCCATGGCACGTCTTAAAATATCTGCTTTAGCCAAACTAAAACCTGATAAAATTTGGGCAATTTGCATAACTTGTTCTTGGTAAATAATAATACCATGCGTTTCTTTTAAAATAGTTTCTAATGATTTATGCAAATAATCTGGTTTTTCTAATCCGTGCTTACAGGATATATAACGTGGTATATTATCCATAGGACCCGGGCGATAAAGCGCAACAACCGCGATAATATCTTCAAAACGGTCGGGTTTTAATCGACGTAGGACATCCCGCATCCCAGAACTTTCAAGTTGGAATACACCCATTGTCTCCCCTTCCCCTAAAAGAGAGAACGTCAATTGATCGTCCATAGGAATATTTGTTAGATCAAGATCAATACCCCTATCTTTGATCATCTCTAGAACTAAAGCCAACACTGTTAACGTTTTTAAGCCTAGAAAATCAAATTTTATTAACCCAGTTTGTTCAATATATTTCATATTAAATTGGGTAACCGGCATATCTGATCTTGGATCACGATAAAGGGGAACTAATTGATAAAGGGATCTGTCAGCGATAACAACCCCAGCAGCATGGGTGGACGCATGCCGATATAAACCTTCTAATTTTAAGGCAATTGAAATTAATTTATGGACATTAGCATCTGTTTCTTGTGCTTGTTTAAACTCAGGCTCTTGGGTGATGGCTTCATGTAAGGTTAAAGGATTAGCAGGATTATAAGGAATTAATTTACATAAACGATCAATTAAACCAAAGGGTAATTGTAAAACTCTGCCAACATCACGCAATACTGCACGGGCTTGAAGTTTACCAAAGGTTATAATTTGCGCAACACAATCTTTTCCATATTTATCTTGCACATATCTGATAACTTCATCTCGCCTATTTTGACAAAAATCTATATCAAAATCAGGCATCGAAACACGTTCAGGATTCAGAAATCTTTCAAACAATAATCCCCAACGTAAAGGATCAAGATCAGTAATAGTTAAAGCCCAGGCGACAACTGAACCTGCCCCAGAACCCCGCCCTGGACCCACAGGTATATTTTGTGATTTTGCCCATTGAATAAAATCAGATACAATTAAAAAATAACCTGCAAAACCCATTTTTGTAATGACATCAAGTTCATATTCTAATCTTTCTTGATATATTTTTTTACTATCAAGTTCGTTTTTATTAAGAGTAGAAAGATAAAAATTTTTATTTGTTAATCGTTCTTCTAAACCTTGGCGCGCTTTTTGATATAAAAATTCGTCTTCTTTGATATTTTGGCCAGAATTAAATTTCGGTAAAATAGGTTGCGAAGGTTCAATAATAAATGAACAACGCTTTGCAATATTAATTGTATTCTCTATACTTTCCGGTAAGTCAGAAAATAATTGGTTCATTTCAGCTTTAGATTTAAAATAATTATTTTCTGTGACGCGATATCTATTGGCGTCATTAATATATGTGCCTTCAGAAATACATAATAAAGCATCATGCGCTTCATAAAAAGAAGGGTCGGAAAAAAATACCTCATTTGTTGCAACTAAAGGTAAATTTAAATCATAGGCAAAATTTATAAGATGTTCTTCTGTAACTATTTCATCTTGCAAACCATGGCGCATCAATTCAACATAAAGATGCTTGGGAAAAATTTCTTGTAAAAATTTAAGTTTTGCTAAAGCTGCATCTATTTGATTATTTTTTATATAACGTGAAATTAATCCCTTTGACCCACCGGTAAGAGCAATTAATCCTTCGTTATAATGGGCAAGATCGCTTAGTTTTATTTGTGGATCTGTTTCTTCTTTATTATTAAGAAATGAATTACTTACAAGTTGAATTAAATTTTGGTATCCTATTTTATTTTTTACAAATAAAACAAGATAATCAGGTAATAAAGTTATATGGGAGGCATTATTGGTTTTAATATGATTATCTTCATTTGTAATGGCCAACTGGCATCCAATAATAGGTTGAATTCCCGCTTCTTGGGCATAAAGACAAAATTCAAAAGCACCAAATAAATTTCCTATATCTGTTACACCAACCGCAGGCATAGCATGGTGAAGTGTTAAATCAATAAGATTTTTTGTAGTCAAAGCGCCCTGGGATAAAGTATAGGCTGAATGAACTCTCAGATGAATAAACTCTAAATCAGACATTTAAATACTTATTTACTTTCCTAAATACAAATTTTTTGCCATAAATTTTACCATAAATTTTGATTGCATAATTCATTACAAATCTTGTACCTATTGAATATCTATCATATAATCTTTTGCTTTTAGTTTAAATGTACAATAATATTAAACTAAAATTTATTTTTATGCATTAGTGAGTCAGTTTATATGAAAAAATCTTATATTATTCCTTTAATTGTTATCGTGGTTTTAATTTTATGGCTATTATCTGGACAGTTTAGTAACCATCAAACAAATACATCAGATGTACAAAAAAATCATAATGCTAATGGCAATACCCCAAATAACAATTCAACTTTACCGCAAGTTCGTGTTCAAAAGCAATTAGCGCAGACGCATACCGTATCTCTTATATTACGTGGCCAAACCTATGCGAACCGCGTAGTTCAATTAACTGCAAAAACAGCTGGAACAATATCTAAGATCGTAAAGGAAAAAGGTAATAAAGTTACAGCAGGTGAACTTGTTGCCGAAATTAACAAAGCAGAGCGTGCTGCCAAATTGCGCCAAGCCAAAGCTTTATTAGATCAAAGACAAATAGAATATAATGCATCAAATAAAATGTTTGCAAGTGGGTACCGGGCAGAAACTGCTTTTGCAGATTCCAAAGCAAGATTTGAAGAAGCAAAAGCGTTAGTTACACAATTAGAAATTGATATTGATTATACCAATATAACAGCCCCATTTGATGGAATTTTTAATGAGAAACAAGTCGATGTTGGAAGTTATGTAAGAATTGGTGACCCTATTGCAGAATTTGTTGATCTTGACCCTCTTCTTACAACAGTACAAATATCTGAAAGAGATATTCATCTTATTAAAATTGGTGATCCCGTTTCCATTAAGCTCCTCAATGACCAAATATTTCAAGGCAAGATAAGTTATATTTCGTCAACCGCAGACGAAAAAACCCGTACCTTTAAAATTGAAGCTGAATTTCCAAATCCTGATTATAAAATTCCTCAGGGATTATCTGCTGAATTAAGTATTCCGTTGACTGATGCCAAAGCACATTTAATTTCCCCTGCTCTTTTAACATTAGATGATAAAGGCGTTATGGGTATCAAAATAATTGATCAAAATAATACGGTTAAATTTATTCCTATCACTGTAGCGGAAGATACGCTAGAAGGTATTTGGATAACAGGCCTGCCCGATGAAATTACTCTGATCACTGTGGGTCAGGAATTTGTCAAAGATGGTGAAAAAGTCACCCCTGTTTATAATACTACTGCTTCAAATTAAAGAGTAATATCCCTGTGAAAAATATTATTAATATTGCTATTTCAAATACCCGTACTGTAATCACAGCTTTAATTTTATTGATTATAGCTGGGGGAATTACTTTTAACAGTTTGCCTAAAGAATCCGATCCGGATGTTCATATCCCAATTATTTATGTATCCATGATCTTATCAGGTATTTCACCTGAAGATTCTGAAACCCTCTTGTTAAGGCCCATGGAACAAAAATTACGTGCTGTTGAAGGTATTAAAGAAATGCGTTCAACTGCATATCAAGGCGGGGGCAATGTTATATTAGAATTTGACGCCGGATTTGATTCAGAAAAAGCTTTGCGTGATGTACGACAAAAATCTGAGGAAGCAAAACCAGATTTACCCGATGAGGCTGAAGAACCGGTCGTAGAAGAGGTTAATCTTAGTTTATTACCAATCCTAGTTGTCAGTGTTGCAGGTGATGCCCCCTACCGAACATTAGTAAGTTTATCAAAAAAACTGCGCGATAAAATTGAAAGAATTGATAGCGTTTTAAAAGTAGAAATCAGCGGCGACCGCGAAGAGGAAGTTGATATTATTGTAGATCCTTTATTACTGGAAAGTTATGGATTAGATGCAAATGATATATTCAATCTTATCGGGCGCAGCAATCGATTAGTTACAGCAGGTAATCTTGAAACAGGGCAAGGTAGTTTTGCCATCAAAGTACCAGGATTATTTAAAAATGCAGAAGATATTCTTGATATGCCCTTGAAAATTAATGGTGATGCTGTTGTCAAGGTACGTGATGTTGCCACAATCCGAAGTACATATAAAGATGCCCAAAGCTATGCCCGTATGAACGGAAAAACAACCATAGGGTTAGAAGTATCAAAACGTAGTGGTCAAAATGTTATAGAAACAATCGACAAGGTAAGAGCTGTAGTCGATGAAGAAAAACAATATTGGCCCCCTACAGTTCAAGTTAGCTATTCGTCCGATGAATCAGTTGAAATTAAACGTATGTTGGTGGATTTAGAAAATAGCTTATTAATTGCTGTCATATTAGTGATGATCGTTATTATTGGGTCACTTGGACTGCGAAGCGGATTACTTGTGGGTACCGCCATACCTGGATCCTTTCTTATCGGTATTTTAGTACTAGCCCTGCAGGGATTAACGCTAAATATCGTTGTTCTCTTTAGCTTAATTCTGGCTGTGGGTATGTTAGTTGATGGGGCCATTGTTTTGGTTGAATATGCAGACCGCAAAATGGTTGAAGGCTATGGCAAGATGGAAGCCTATAGATTAGCGGCCCATGCCATGTTCTGGCCTATATTTGGATCAACCGCCACAGTTATTGCAGCATTTTTGCCTCTCCTTTTTTGGCCAGGTACGGTTGGGCAATTTATGAAATTTTTGCCTTTAACGCTGGTTGCAACTCTGGGTGCTTCGTTTTTAATGGCAATGTTTTTTGGACCAGCCTTGGGATCGGTTTTTGGTAAAACAATCGGTGCGGAAGAAATAGCAAAAATGAAAATATTAGATTCTGGAAGTATTACGGATCTAAAAAATTTAAGAGGTTTTACAGGCTGGTATGTGCGGGTTTTAGATAGGGCCCTTAATAATCCCATTAAAGTTTTATTGGTTGCTTTTGTGGTTTTAATTGGGGCATGGGTTGCCTATTCAAAATTTGGAAATGGTGTAGAGTTTTTTCCCAATATTGAACCAGACCGGGCATCATTACAAATTAGAGCGCGCGGCAATCTTTCTTTGGATGAAAAAGATATTTTGGTCAGAGAAGTTGAAAAACAAGTTTTTGCTGTTCAAGAACAAGGACATGAATTTAATGCCATTTATACGGTAACACGTGGGGGCAATCCTGCTATGCGCCGTGACATTGCCGAAGATGTTATTGGTATCATACGTCTAGAATTTGCAGATTGGCAAAAAAGAAGAAAAGCCGTTGATATTTTAGAAGAATTACGCCAAAAAACAGCACATTTAGCCGGTATCATAGTTGAACCCAGTGAACAAAAACAAGGTCCCCGTTCTGGTAAAGATATTGATATAACCTTGTCTTCAAGATTTGCGGAACTTCTGCCCCCTGCTGTCGTTCAATTAAGACAAAAACTTGAATCCATGTCGGGATTACAAGATATTGAAGATACAAGATCCGTACCTGGAATTGAATGGGAAATTAGCGTTGATCGTTCTGAAGCTGCAAAATTTTCGACAGATATTACAAGTATTGGGAATGCTATTCAATTTGTAACACGTGGTTTAAAATTCAGCACGTACCGACCAGAAGATAGTGATGATGAAGTTGATATTGTTGCTAGATTCCCTGAAGAATTTCGAACAATTAAACAGCTTGATAATATTCGCGTGGGAGAAAATAATTCTGTTCCTATCAGTAATTTTATTAAACGGGATGCAAAACCAAAAGTTGGTGTTATCGAAAGATTAGACGGGGAAAGAATTTTACATGTTAAAAGTAATGTTCAACCTGGTGTTTTAATTAATGATAAGGTTAAAGAAATCCAAAGCTGGATTAGCCAAGCTAATTTTGATTCACGTATTAATATACAATTTAAAGGTGATGATGAAGAACAAAATAAATCACAAAAATTTTTAACTGGTGCGTTTATGGCCGCACTTGCTTTAATTGGGATGTTATTGTTGGCCCAGTTTAATAGTTTTTACAATACTTTATTAATTTTAAGTGCGGTTATCATGTCAACCATAGGTGTTATGATTGGCCTGCTTATTATCAATCAACCTTTTGGTATTGTAATGAGTGGCATTGGTGTCATCGCACTTGCTGGTATTATTGTCAGCAATAATATTATTCTTATCGATACATTTGAACATATAAGACATGAAACAGGTTCTGTCAAAGAAGCTATCATCAGAACGGGGGCGCAGAGATTACGGCCTGTGCTCTTGACAAAAATTACAGCTATTTTAGGATTGTTACCCTTAGTGATAGGATTAAATATTGATATCTTTACAAGAGAAATATCGATTGGGGCACCTGCGACGCAATGGTGGACACAACTTTCGTCTGCAATTGTTTTTGGTCTTTCTTTTGGAAGTATTTTAACATTAATTGTGACCCCATGTTCTTTAA
Source organism: Alphaproteobacteria bacterium (assembly GCA_019695395.1). NCBI lineage: Bacteria > Pseudomonadati > Pseudomonadota > Alphaproteobacteria > Alphaproteobacteria bacterium. The sequence goes on along the minus strand of JAIBAD010000005.1, from coordinate 43,453 downwards.
TGTTAAAATTTATTGTAAGAGATTACGCAAAGAAAATATTTAGAAGATAATTATATAATATTTTAATTATTTATATTATCTTTTGGATCCATAATTTGTGTATGAATTGATGGGTTTATAGATAATTTACGGTACGCATTAAAGCTTATTGGAATACAGATAATATATAAGCTTCCCATAATAATCATGGTAAGCCATGGCATACTTACCAATAATGCTGCCAATACCCCCACTATTAATAAAGTGGGTAAAACAAAATAATAAGGAATTTTAACGCGTTTAAAAGAAAAAGTTGGTATTTTAGAAATCATTAAAAAACTGATACACGTCATAAATAATCCAACGAATAAAGGTGCTTTAATAAAACTGGCAGAAAATTCAAAACTTGCAATCATAGGCATTAAAGTTAAATAAGCAGCAGCAGGTGTTGGAATACCATAGAAAAATTTCATCGTTATATTATAATTATCCCTGTTATCTAAATGTGTATTAAACCTGGCTAAGCGAAGGGCGCAACATACTGCATAAAATAAAGCAATAACCCACCCTATACCCCCTGCGATATAAAGGCTCCATTGATAAAGAATGATGGAGGGTGCAATCCCAAAGGATACAAAATCACATAATGAATCAAGTTCTTCACCAAATTTGCTTGTGCTATTCAGCATACGCGCAATACGCCCATCCAAGCCATCCAAAACAGCAGAGAAAAATATGGCCATTACCGCAAATTCCCAGTGGTTCTGAAGGGCAAGTTTAATGCTGCTTAATCCTGAACAAAGTGCAAGCACAGTTAAAATATTAGGAATAAGTCTATTAAGAGATTGATCTCTAAATTTGTGAATATGTTTTTTACGCATTAATTTTTATATAGTACTATTTTCTTCAAGTGATACGGGTATCTGCGCAATGATTGTTTCACCAGCAACCATAGTTTGCCCTATTTCAACAAGAATTGGAAAATGATTTGGTATGTATAAATCCACCCTACTTCCAAATCTGATAAGCCCAAATCTTTCACCTTTAGAAACAGTTTGATCAATTTTTAAATAGCATACAATACGTCTTGCAACCAATCCTGCAATTTGTACGAACGCAATTTCTTGGTCATTATCGAGTTTTAATTTGACCATTTGACGTTCATTAAATTCACTCGCTTTATCAAGTGACGCATTAAAAAATTTTCCTGGTTTATAAACCAATTCTGTTATTTTACCTGATGCAGGGATACGGTTGACGTGAACGTTAAAAATGTTCATAAAAATGCTAATACAAATATGTGGCTCTTTTTTCATACACAATTCTTCTGGTGGTAATATATGCCTAATATTTTGAACTACGCCATCAGCTGGGCTAATAATCCCGTTAAAATTATCACTATGAATACGTTCTGGATCACGAAAAAAATAAATAATCCAAAGTGTTATCAATAAACATGGCCACACAAGGGGTGTCCACATTAAAAAGAAAACAAAGGTAATAAAGGCTGCAAAACCTATAAAAGGCCAACCTTCTTTATGAATGGGGACAAAAATATCTTTTAACATAGAACCATTATAACCAGAATTCGTAAATTATTAAAATAAATTAAGCCACCATCAATAAAAAGTACAGCCTATAAAATATAAGTTCTTGAATTTGGTTTTAAAGTAATAAGATTTTTATAGCCTATAAGTTTTAGAAATATTTTATGGTATATTTGTTTGCGGTACATACTCACCCCTAAAAGAATTATTGGGGATAGGATCAACCCAATCTTTTATTTTCTGTACTCTTTTAATCTGATTTGGGGACAATCGATCAGATTGCATAATATTTTTACGGCTCATGGGTTTAGTATATCGATTGACCATCCATTTGGTTGTTGCAATCACCATTCTGCTATAGGCCAACCTTTGGGATGGGGTTAAAGAAACATCAGAATTATTAAGTAATTGATATGCTTTTTTAACGATACCATTCGCGCGATCAGTTAAAATATCAGAATATAAATGTTTGGCGCGTTGATATTTTTGGAAAAATTCTTCCTCTTCATTAAGCCAAAGCATTATTTGATCTAAATTTGGAAATTCATCCCCCAAATTTTCTAATTCATAACCCTGGGCAATTTTTATACAAATTTTTTGGCCAATAACCGGATCATAGGGGATATTTTTAAAATTATCTGACATGGCAATTCTTTCTGGTTACAAACAGTTTAATAGGACTCATATTATTATAGGCTTATTCCTATCATATTTTTGTATGTTTGTCCAGTACTTTTTTAAAATTATTAAGGGATAAGAGAAAAAGCCAAGAAAAATAAGGATCTTATAGATAACCTCTTATAACAATTTAAGGTAAAAAGACCTTTCATTTTTAAAAAATGAAAGGTCTTTAAATTTAATTTCTTATAATTTAGAAAATGGATTATGTATAGAAAGCACTAGATGCTGTAAGCAATACAGAAATTGTATCTGTTTTTTGTGAAGAATTGACAACTTGACTAAAAGCTATAGCGTTATCGTTAAATGCTGCCATTAATGAGTTAAGTTGTTCAACGGTGGCTCTATCATAAGCATCAGTTGATATTTCTAAAGATATTAAATTATTAGTTTTTGTTTCTACGATTGGCATAATTGTATCTCCTAAACTATTAATGTTTTAATTAGTATTTTTTTATTATAAAATAATTTTAATAATATTTTTTTATTATAAAATCAATATCTTTTGAGCAAAAAATCAAAAATTTGATGATGATGCTATCAGTGATAATTTAGAAGAGCTCTTATTTTGTACATATCAACTACTTGGCTTTATATTTATTCGGCGTATGGAGTAATTATAAGATGCATATCGAAAACTAACAGAATCCAATCCACTTCCGCTATTGACAGTATCCATACTGATACATGATCCTGCATCTATACTATCATTGCCGTTTCCGCCATAAAGAATGTCATTTCCATCACCACCATTAATATTATCTTCATCCCCATCTCCATAAATCACATCATTACCATTATTACCTTCAATAATATCATGCCCATTTCCGCCATAAATTATATCATCATCTGAATTGCCATCAATTTGGTCATCCCCACTCTCACCCCAAATAGTATCACGATCACTTCCACCATAAATTTTATCATTACCATCCGCACCCATGAACTTATTAGATCCACAAAAATCTAATATTAAATCATCGCCATTACCTCCTTCTACCTTACCACCACTTAATCCTGAAATAATGACATCATTACCATCTCCACCATCGATATCATCTGATAAATCACCACCTGTAATAAAATCATTTCCACCTAACCCTAAAAGGTGATTATAATCATCCACTTTACCAGTAATCACATCATCTGCTGCTATTCCAGTTTTATAATAGTGAGAATAAGGTGAAAATATTAAAAACCATTAAATGAATTTTTATGCTCACTTATATTTAGTGAATTATTTTGATGAATTACTTTTTTAACATTTTTCTGCAACTTTGTTTAACTGACATGAAATTCCCTCATAAATTTATCATTAATGTTATTTATAATAATATTTCATATCATAAATTAATTTAATAACAATAATTTTATATTAAAGATTGTTAACGTTTTGAACAAGTTTAAGTTTGCTTTACTATTATTTACCAATCCTATATGTATAGATAAGCAAAACATTAAAAAATGAGTACTTGCCTTATAAAACAAGCAATAAAGTCAAATCTTTAAATATGTCCAAAACATTATCCATTTGTGTATATTGCGGTTCAAGAACCGGGAATAACCCTATTTTAGCTGAAAAAGCTATAGAATTAGGTAGGCTTATGGCACGTCATAATATCCAACTTATTTATGGGGGGGCACGCATCGGTATTATGGGGGGGATTGCCAGCTCCATTATGGAACATAATGGAAAAGCAATTGGTATTATTCCCCATCATCTCGATGAAACAGAGGTTGCTAACAGGGGTATTAGCGAACTTCACATTGTTGATGATATGCATATAAGAAAACGTCTAATGTCCGAAAAAGCAGATGCTTTTATTATTATGCCCGGGGGTCTTGGGACATTAGACGAAACATTTGAAATGTTAACATGGAAACAATTAGGGCTTCATAACAAACCCATTATTTTTTACAATATGCTTCAATTTTGGGATCCTTTATTAAAATTAATTCACTATATTGTGGATAATGGCTTTGCAGAAAAATCAACTTTTTCTTTTTACGAGGTTGCGGATAATATTAATGACATTATGAAGATTATCCAATCTCATTTTCCATTTATTGAACTATAACGAGGGTACTATGCAAAAAATTAAAGTGAAAAATCCGGTTGTGGAATTAGACGGTGATGAAATGACACGTATCATATGGGATTTAATTAAACAAAAACTTATTCTTCCCTACCTTGATATTGATCTTAAATATTATGATTTGCATATTGAAAACCGTGATAAAACAGATGATTATGTGACAATTGAATCAGCGGAGGCCATTAAAACATATGGGGTTGGTGTCAAATGCGCAACCATTACCCCGGATGAAGCACGCGTTCAAGAATTTAACCTAAAAAAAATGTGGAAATCACCAAATGGTACAATTCGTAATATTTTAAATGGGACGGTATTTCGCCAACCCATCATTTGTCAAAATGTACCACGATTGGTACCAAGTTGGACGCAACCCATCATTATTGGCCGTCATGCTTTTGGGGATCAATACCGCGCCACAGATATAAAAATTAAAACACCTGGAAAATTAATTTTAAAATTTATCCCAGATAATGGAAGCCCAGTTGAAGAGCATACCATTTTTGATTTTAAAGAATCTGGTGTGGCATTGGGTATGTATAATCTTGATGAATCAATCAAAGGATTTGCCAGATCATGTTTTAATTATGGATTAACCTTAGGTTGGCCCGTTTATCTTTCAACTAAAAATACCATTTTAAAATCATATGATGGAAATTTCAAAGATATATTCCAACATATTTTTGATACAGAATTTGCCAAATTATTTAAAGAAAAAAATATTACCTATGAACATAGGTTGATTGATGATATGGTCGCGTGCGCAATGAAATGGAATGGTGGGTTTATTTGGGCATGTAAAAATTATGATGGCGATGTTCAATCAGACTCCATCGCCCAAGGTTTTGGATCGTTAGGGTTAATGACCTCTGTTCTCTTATCCCCAGATGGTAAAGTTGTCGAAGCTGAAGCGGCCCATGGAACTGTTACAAGACATTACCGCGAACATCAAAAAGGTAATCCTACCTCCACCAATCCCATTGCCTCAATTTATGCATGGACACGTGGATTATGGTATCGCGGAAAATTTGATCAAACACTGGAATTACAAAATTTTGCAGAAAAGCTTGAAAAAGCGTGTGTTGATACGGTTGAAAATGGATTTATGACAAAAGATTTAGCCTTATTAATAGGTCCTAATCAAAAATGGCTTACCACCGAACATTTTTTAGATAAAATTAAACAAACTTTTGAAAAATCATTAGCCTAAAATATTAGATTTATTGAAATTTAGATTTATACCTATGACCTGATAGATTAAAATTTATCAGGTCTATTTTTTACCTGGGCTGATTTAGTTTGGTTATTGAGATTTTAAAATCTCATTTTCTATGGCTTCTATACAATCTTTTATTTTTTCAGGTTTATTTCCACCAGCCTGGGCCATATCCTTGCGTCCACCCCCGCCTTTGCCACCCAAAATTTCTGCCCCAAGACGTACCAATTTAACAGCATCAAATTGATGGGTTAAATCATTTGTCACCGCAACAATAAGTGAAATACTGGTATCAATTTGATTAATAAGTAAAATAATCCCTGAACCAATCTCTCTTTTCAAAGTATCAGCAATACCTTTCAAATCCTTTGGCTGCTCATTAAGTTGCAAAGAAAAAAGTTTAATCTTCCCAATAATTTTTTCTTCTTTGTTATTTTGTGTTTTGTTAGAGGATATTTGCACCGGTTTATTTTTTAACATTTTATATTCTTCTAAAAATGTATTAATTCTCGAGGCAAGATTTTCAGGATTAATTTTAAATTTTGTTGCAAGATCATTAATAATTTTTTGCTGGTCACGTACATATAATTCAGCATAACGACCGGTTACAGCCTCTATCCTTCGGACACCTGATCCTACCGAACTTTGCCCTGAAATTTTGAAAAAACCAATATCCCCTGTTCGATTAACATGCGTACCCCCACAAAGTTCTGTTGAAAAGGGGCGTGTATGATCATCTTCATGTCCCATACTGACAACTCGTACTTGGTCTGCATATTTTTCAGAAAATAGGGCAAGTGCACCTTGATTAATAGCATCCTTTGTTTCCATAAGTACCACATTGGCTTTGGTATTACGGCGAATTTGTTTATTTACCTCTTCTTCAATTTTTGCTATTTCATCTTCAGTTAATGGGGAGTTATGGCTAAAATCAAAGCGAAGTTTATCAACCTCAACCAATGATCCTTTTTGGGTTACATGCTTGCCTAAAATTTTGCGAAGTGCTTGATGAAGCAAATGGGTTGCCGAGTGATTGGAACGTAAATTATTACGGCGTTCTTTATCTATCTTCATAGTAACGGTTTGATTGACGTGAACCGTACCTTTAATCACTTGTCCATAATGAATATATAAACCATCTACCTTTTTATGGGTATTGGAAATAGAAATTAACAAACCATTTATATCTGTTAATGTACCTTTATCCCCAACTTGTCCCCCAGATTCAGCATAAAATGGCGTTTGGTTGGCAATAACAATAATATCGCTACCTGTTGGGGCTGTTGAGACTTCTTTCCCATCTATACATAAAGATAAAATTTTACCTTCTGTTTCGTCTGTTGTATATCCCAAAAATTCTGTCGGTCCATATTTTTGGTACAAATCAAACCATAAGTTTTCTGTTGTTTTTTCACCCGATCCAACCCATGCCTTTCTGGCCTGTTCTTTTTGCTGATTCATAATTTGATTAAACGTGTCAAGATTAACAGCCAAATTATGGCCACGTAAAATATCTTGGGTCAAATCAAGTGGAAATCCATAGGTATCATATAATTTAAAAGCAACCTCACCCGATAAAGATTTACCTGAACCTAATTTTTTTATTTCTTCATCTAATAATTTTAATCCTCGGGCCAGTGTTTCTTTAAAACGGGTTTCTTCAAGTTTTAAGGTTTCAACAATTAAATCTTGGGTTTGTTCAAGTTCAGGATAAGCTTGTCCCATAACATTGATTAACGTTGGAACCAGTTGCCACATAAGGGCATCTTGATAGCCAATTTTATGAACATGACGCATAGCACGGCGCATAATTCTACGCAAGACATATCCCCTACCCTCATTCGAAGGTAAAATACCCTCCGCAATTAGGAAACATGATGATCTAATGTGGTCTGCAATCACGCGGTGTGAATTTTTATGTGTACCATCAGGATCTGTTTTGGTTAAGGCTGCTGAATCTTCAATTAAACTTCTGATACTATCAATATCATAATTATCGTGCTTACCTTGCAAAACAGCTGTCAAACGTTCTAATCCCATACCTGTATCAATAGAGGGTGATGGTAAATTAATACGCTGTTCTTTGGAAATTTGTTCATATTGCATAAAAACAAGATTCCATATTTCAATAAAACGGTCCCCATCGGCATCAGTACTTCCAGGTGGGCCACCGGGAATATCTGATCCATGATCATAAAATATTTCCGAACATGGACCACATGGCCCTGTATCCCCCATGCTCCAAAAATTATCGGATGATGCTATTCTAATAATACGTTTTGTATCTAATCCAGAAATCTTATGCCATAGATTATAGGCATCATTATCATCATGATAAACAGTAATAGATAATTTATCTTTATTAATACCAAGTTCATTAGCAATAAAATTCCAAGCAAGGTAAATTGCCTGTTCTTTAAAATAATCCCCAAATGAAAAATTACCCAGCATTTCAAAAAATGTATGGTGACGGGCTGTATACCCCACATTTTCCAAATCATTATGCTTTCCACCTGCTCTGATACATTTTTGTGCTGTAACCGCACGTTTATAATTTCTTTTTTCTAAGCCCGTGAATACATTTTTAAACTGTACCATTCCTGCATTTGTAAAAAGCAATGTTGGGTCATTTTGGGGAATTAACGAACTGGATGATACAATTTCATGATTATGACGGCGAAAATATTCTAAAAATTCCCGCCGCAAATAATTAGCTGAAAACATAAATTAATTCCAAAAATCTATGCGCTTTCTTCTTCCAGATTGGAGTGGCCTTCCATCATATTTCCCGCAATCAGTCCTGCATTTTGGCGTATAGCTTTCTCAATATTATCTGCCATGGTTGGATTATCGCGAAGAAACTGTTTGGCATTTTCCCGACCTTGACCAATGCGCTGATTGTTATGGGAAAACCACGATCCAGATTTTTCTACAACACCTGCAGCAACACCTAAATCAATAAGCTCACCCATTTTGGAAATACCTTCTCCATACATAATATCAAAATCAACCACACGGAAAGGAGGGGCCAATTTGTTTTTTACAACTTTTACCCTTGTTTGATTACCAACCACCGTTTCACGTTCTTTAATGGCACCCGTGCGTCTTATATCCAATCTTACGGATGCATAAAATTTTAAAGCATTACCACCTGTTGTTGTTTCTGGATTACCAAACATAATACCGATTTTCATTCTAATTTGATTAATGAAAATAACCATACATCTTGATCGTGAAATAGATGATGTCAATTTTCTTAAAGCTTGGCTCATTAATCGGGCTTGAAGACCAACATGGGTATCACCCATTTCACCTTCTAATTCTGCCCGTGGGACTAAGGCCGCCACGCTATCAACAACCAAAACATCAACAGCACCAGAACGTACCAAAGTATCCGCAATCTCTAACGCTTGTTCACCCGCATCAGGTTGCGAGATAAGTAAATCTTCGACCTTAACACCTAATTTTGTGGCATAGGCTGGATCAAGAGCATGCTCCGCATCAATAAAGGCACAGGCACCCCCAGTTTTTTGTGCTTCCGCAACAACATGAAGTGCCAAAGTTGTTTTCCCAGAACTTTCCGGTCCATAAATTTCTACAATTCTGCCTCGTGGTAATCCCCCAATACCTAACGCAATATCTAAACCCAAAGAACCTGTAGAAATTGATTCTGTTTCAATGACCTTATCTTTCTGTCCTAATCTCATGATTGAACCTTTACCAAATGCGCGTTCGATTTGGCCCAAGGCTGCCTCAAGTGCTTTCAATTTATCCATATGTCTTGCTTTCTTATAAAAAACAGTTAGTCAAAATAGTATAAAGAATTAAATAAATATTGCATCATAAATAATAAATATCTTTATTTGTTAAATGCATTATTTTGATTGATGTAAGACCTCTTTAACTTTACCAACAAGTTGTTTCAGATTAAAGGGTTTACCTAAAAAATGAATATGCATATTTTCATCCAAACGCTTTCTAAATGAATCCTCTGCATAGCCTGAAATAAAAATTACCTTAAGCGCAGGTTTTAAATGGCTGACTTCATGAATTAATGCAGGACCATCTATACCTGGCATGACAACATCGGTAATTAAAAGATCTATTTGATTTTTATGATCTTTAACATCATCCTTAATGATTTGCAAAGCTTCTTCACCATTTCGTGCTTCTAAAACTTTATATCCTTTATTTTTCAAGGCACGGGCACTAAATAATCTAACGGCGTCTTCATCTTCAACTAATAATACTGTTTCAAACCCTGTTAAGTCCGATGTATCTTTATTAGTTGTTTCAATCTTTGAGGATAAATTATCAGGTTGGTCAAAACGAGGAATAAAAATTTCAAAACTCGTCCCTTTACCAATAGTACTTTGGACAAAAATAAAACCATTTGTTTGTTTTATTATACCATAAACTGTTGATAATCCAAGACCTGTTCCCTGCCCCACCTCTTTTGTTGAAAAGAATGGATCAAAAATTCGATTAATAATATTAGGATTAATACCACTACCTGTATCCGTAATTTTTATTAAAACATAATCACCAGGAAGTATTGTTTCATTGTTTCTAATTTCAGGTTGATTTATGCTACAATTACTTGTGACAATTGTTAAAGTACCACCTGATGACATAGCATCTCTGGCATTTACTGCCAAATTAATAATAACTTGTTCAAGCTGACTTGGATCTACCTTAACTGTATAAAGATCAGAACCATGGATCATATCTAATTGGATACTTGACCCTAATAATCTTCTTAACAGATGGGTTAATTCGACAATAACATCTGTCACCAAAATTATTCTAGGTTGTAAGGTTTGTTGTCTTGAAAATGCCAAAAGTTGCCGCACTAAATTTGCTGCACGATTAGCATTCTGTTTTATTTGCATAATATCCGCAAATGATTGGTCCCCTGGTCTATGACGCATAAGTAAGAGATCACAAAATCCAATCATGGCTGTTAGCAAATTATTAAAATCATGAGCAATACCCCCAGCCAATTGGCCAACAGCTTGCATTTTTTGGGACTGGCTAATTTCAGATTCTAATCTTCTCTGTTCTGTTGTATCTACAAAATGGGCTGTTATACCCGTACCATCATACCAAGGTGACAAATATAAAAGTGCGGTGCGATTATGATCACCTATCATTTTTACTTCAAAAGGTAAAATACATTCTTGGCGTGAAATAACCTCCTGAATAGCATCTGTAACGGATTTGTGGTTTTCAGATTTAATATAATGAGTAAATAAATTTTGCTGTTGATTTTTTGTATGATGAGCAAGACGATAAAATGCAGCATTGGCTTCAATAATTAAGCCCGCGGGATTAATAAATACCACACCCACAGGTGCTTCTTCAAAAAGTTGCTGATAAAGTTTCTTTTGATTATATTGGATTTCCGAAGTTCCATCAGAATTATTAAAAATAGCAAGACCAATAATAAAATCTTTTTGGTCATCTAAAATATTATGAAATTGGATATGATCACAACATAAAGATTGTGTATACCCATCATCCGCTTTGATCTTTGTTTTTTGGTAAGAAATTTTATAGTTAATAAAATTTTGTTCTAAATAATGGTCGTCACTATTTAAAAAAAAATCAAAAAAATTTATTTTTTGATCTTGTTTTTCAAATGATTGTTTTGATATCCCAATTTTCGAAATTAAAAATTGATTACAATAAATAATATCTTTTTCTTTATTAAGTACATAAAGACCTATGCCCAATTTGGCGCAATAATTACCAATCTTTTCAATATTATGTTGAGCTTTTCTATAAAGGTTAAAATCATTTGCTATCCAAATTTTATGGTTTTTATCTAAATTATAAGAAAGAAAAGACCAATTTTCTTCCGCACTCTTTAAAAGAGAGTTGCTATAAAATTTGTTTATCATCACAGTTTTATTATGTTGATTTGTAATTTTTATAGGTAAAGAGATTTGATCAAAAATTTTTAAAAATAATTTTTATTTTTTACTAAATAAAAAAGAAAAAATCAAAGAGAATATTGTTATGGTTAACAAACAAAGGATTACAATTTCTATGTATATATTCATGGGATAAGCTAATTTAAAGTGTAAGATACATTTTCAATTTAAAGTTAAATAGATATTTTATGATAATCACAAAACCATTTAATAAATAAAGGAATACCCTGTTCAAGAGAAATTTTTGGATTGTAATTAAATTGTCTTTGGGTTTCTGAAATATCGGCTTGTGTTTTTACAATTTCCCCAGGTTGAATAGGTTCATAGATAATTTTTGCCTTTTTATTTGATGTTTTTTCGATCAATCTAACCAGCCTAATTAAGGGTTGAGATTGACCCGCACCTAAATTATATATCGAATGAAAGGGTTGTTTTGTATGTTTGGGTGGCTTTGATAAAATTGACATTATACCCTGCACAATATCATCAACATAAGTGAAATCACGTTTCATTTTGCCATGATTAAATAATTTAATTGGCTGCCCTGCAAAAATTGATTTTGTAAAATTATATACAGCCATATCAGGTCTACCCCATGGTCCATATACCGTAAAAAATCTTAATCCTGTACTTGGTATATTATATAGATATTGATAAGCATAAGATGTTAATTCATTGGTAATTTTGCTGACGCTATAAAAAGTCAAGGGTGTATTAACTGGATCATTAATTGTAAAAACATCTTTTTTGGTATTACCATAAACGGATGACGAACTTGCATAAACAAAATGCCGTAATTTTTTATAATCTTTAAACGCTTCCAAAAGATTTAAATGTCCCAAAATGTTAGAAGAAACATAAGCTTGGGGATTAATAAGTGAATAACGAACACCAACTTGGGCTGCAAGATGAATAACAAATTCTATATCATCATATTGTTGAATAAGATTTTTTAATTGCGGTTGATTACTAATATCAATTTGATAAAAATTAAAGGTATTTGGGTACGATTTTTTGATATTATTTAATCTTGCTTTTTTTAAATTTAGGTTATAATAATCATTCAGATTATCAACCCCAATAATAGATTTTTGTTTCTTTAATAAAGCTTGGCATACATGAAAACCTATAAAGCCTGCTGCACCTGTTATAAGTATTGCCATCATTAAAACCAAAAATTAAGCTTTGATATTTTTAAAATCTTATTTTTTTAGATCTTTATATCCATAACATAGACTATATATTATATGTATGCAAAGCTAAATACTGATATAACAGTATCAACTTAAACTTCGGGAGATTATTATGGCTTTAAAGACTGTTACACTAGAAGATAAGTATCTTATAAAAGATGAAAAGGTCTTTTTAACAGGCACGCAAGCTTTAGTAAGATTACCCCTTAGTCAAAAAAAACGTGATGAAAAAAATAATTTAAATACAGCCTGTTTTATATCTGGCTATAGAGGATCACCGTTGGGGGGTGTAGACCAAGCTTTATGGCAAGCTAAAAAATTTCTAGAAGCTAACCATGTAAATTTTCAACCAGGGGTCAATGAAGATTTAGCTGCAACTGCCGTATGGGGAAGCCAACAAGCCCAGCTTTTTGGCGATCAAAAATATGATGGTGTTTATGCCATGTGGTATGCCAAAGGACCAGGTATCGATCGCTCTGGTGACGTCCTTCGTCATGGTAATTTAGCCGGTACTTCAAAAAATGGCGGGGTATTACTACTAGCCGGTGATGATCATGGAAGTAAATCATCAACCACTGCACATCAATGTGAATTTACCTTTATGGATTTGGGGATTCCTGTTTTAAATCCTGCAGGTGTTCAAGAAATTTTGGATCTTGGTCTTCATGGCTGGGCATTATCCCGGTATTCAGGATGTTGGGTTGGTTTTAAGGTAATTTCCGAAACAATTGAATGTTCCGCCTCAGTTTATGCAGATCCTTTTCGTATTGACATTAAAATACCAACCGATTTTTCAATACCTAAGCATATCGATCCACATATTCATCTATATGCGGATCCTCATGTAACTCGCGTCGCTTTAAATCAGGAAATGACCTTACACCAATATAGATTACCTGCTGCTCTTGCTTATTGCCGGGCCAACAATTTAAATTACCCTATTTTTTCTTCAACAAAAAACCGATTAGGTATTATTACATGCGGAAAATCATATCTTGATGTCCGCCAAGCTTTTGACGATCTTGGTATTAGTAATGAAGAAATAAAATCTTTAGGTATTAATATTTATAAAATAGGCATGACATGGCCTCTTGAACCTCAAGGCATACAAGCATTTGCAGAAAATTGTGAAGAAATATTAATTATAGAAGAAAAACGTCCCTTAATTGAAAATCAAATTAAAGAACAATTATATAATTGGCCCAATTTCAAAAGACCAAAAATTTTAGGTAAATATGATGAGAATCAAAAACCTCTTTTACCTGCTATTGGTGAACTTAATCCTTCTATTATTGCTGAAGTTATTGGATCACGTATTAAAGGATTTAGCCCAGCGATCCAAGATAAAATAGATAGAAGAATTCAATTTATACAAAGTAAAGAATCTTCACTTTCTCATATTAAAACGTCACTTAAAAGAATGCCTTATTTTTGTTCTGGTTGCCCTCATAACACATCGACAAAAGTACCTGAAGATAGTCGTGCTTATGCGGGTATTGGATGCCATATTATGGCCCAATGGATGGACCGAGAAAATGTAACTTTTACCCACATGGGGGGTGAAGGTGTTAATTGGATTGGCCAAGCACCTTTTATTAAAACAGATCATGTCTTTCAAAACCTTGGAGATGGCACTTATTTTCATTCAGGCATATTAGCTATTCGTGCCACTGTTGCAGCGGGCGTTAATATAACATTTAAAATACTTTATAATGACGCCGTTGCTATGACAGGCGGGCAACATGTGGATGGTCCATTAGATGTACCTATGATTGTTAACCAATTAAAAAATGAAAATGTTAAAAAAATTGCTATTGTGAGTGACAATCCTGGTCAATATCCATCTGATACACTATCATATCCAGATGTTACAATATATCACCGGGATCGCTTAGATGAAATTCAAAAAGAATTTCGTAAAATCCCAGGAACAAGTGTAATTATTTATGATCAAACTTGCGCGGCTGAGAAACGTAGACGACGCAAAAAAGGTATTATGCCAGAACCAGATAAGAGACTATTTATCAATGAAATGGTATGCGAAGGTTGTGGTGATTGTGGCGTGCAATCAAATTGCTTATCACTTGTTCCTGTTGAAACAGAATTTGGACGTAAGCGTAATATTGATCAATCTACATGTAATAAAGATTATTCGTGCGTTAAAGGTTTTTGTCCGAGTTTTGTTAATGTGCATGGCGGCAAATTAAAAAAGCATCAAAAGCAAAATCTACCTTTCAACGTTTTACCTGAACCTACCTTACCAAATCTTAATGTACCCTATTCTATTATTGTCACAGGGGTTGGTGGTACTGGCGTTATAACTATAGGCGCTTTATTGGGGATGGCAGCCCATTTAGAAAATAAAGGTTGTTCGATGTTAGATATGACAGGTCTTTCCCAAAAAGGTGGGGCCGTTTTCAGTCATATACGCTTAGCTGATAAACCAGAAAAAATTCATGCTGCCCGTATAACAACAGGGGGAGCAAATTTATTAATTGGGTGTGATATAGTTGTTGCTGGAACCCCTGATGCTTTATCTAAAGTGCATAAGGGTATTACACATGCCGTTATTAATACTAATCAAACAATGACAGGTGAATTTACAAAAAATCCAGATCTTGCTTTCCCAGCAAAAGAATTAGAAACAACCATATCAGATGCTATCGGTTATACACGTGTGGAATTTCTTAAAGCAACTGAACTCGCTACATTATTATTTGGCGATTCTATTGCCACCAATTTATTCATGGTTGGGTATGCATACCAAAAAGGATTGATACCCCTCTCAGCCGAAGCTATCAACCGTGCGATTGAATTAAACAAAGTGTCTATCGACATGAATAAACAAGCGTTTTTATGGGGGAGAAGAGCTGCTTTCGATTTAAATCTTGTCACTCGCCTAGCTTCGCAAGATTTATTTAAACCTCAACATCAAAAAGTTTCAACTACTTTGGATGAAATTATAACTAAACGTTTTGATTTTTTAAAATCTTATCAAAATAATCAATATGCTGAACGTTATCTTAAAGTTGTAGAAAAAGTTAAAAAGATTGAAATAGAAAAATTTCCTACCCATCAACACCTTAGCACGACAGTGGCTAAATATTATTTTAAACTTTTGGCATATAAAGACGAATATGAAGTTGCACGTTTATATAGTAATCCAGATTTTATTAAACATCTTAAAAATACATTTGAGGGTGATTTTAAAATTGAATTAAATCTAGCTCCTCCTCTTTTAGCAAAAAAAGACCTTACAACGGGTATACCTAAGAAAATGGTTTTTGGACCCTGGATTTTTGGCTTATTTAAAATTTTATCTAAAATGAAATTTTTACGTGGTTCATTTTTGGATATTTTTGGCTATACCCATGAACGACGCCAAGAAAGAGCTTTAATTAAAGATTACGAACAAAAAATTGATTCTCTTTTAAATCAATTAAACACCCATAATTATGATTTAATTGTAAAAATATTGTCTTTACCAGAACATATACGTGGATACGGACACGTTAAAGAAAGACATATCTTTGAAACACAAGAAAAAGAGGCAGTTTTATTAAAACAATTAGAAGGTACAATGCAAAGCAATCTGAAAGCAGTGGGATAAAAAGAAATCAAAGCATTAAATTGTTATCCAATATCTTTATAAGCCTTTTCGTTGCATAAGGTATAAGTTCTGACGATTGCGCTATTTTTGATCCATATGTAAATATAACAAAAATAATTTTTGTTCTTTTATGGGGTAATTTTATAATCGCTGCATCATGTCTTGTGGTTGAGGTCCAACCTGCTTTGGACCACAGACTAGCATTATGGGGTAATGCCTGTCCCATAAAACCTTGAACTTGATATGTAAGGTTGTTCTTCCATAGTGTTGGATCTAAACTTCGTTTTAATAATTGTTTTATTTCCAAAGAAAATTTTTGTTTAACCAATTCCTCTTTTTCAATTGCCCATAATAACCGGGCAACTGCGTTGGTTGTTAAAACATTGCGATTATTAGGAATTTGATATCTTGATTGATATTCCCGTCCATATGGACCTTCATCCCATGTTTTTTGTGTAAGAACAATATTGTTAAATTCTGGCCATTTTAATGTTCTAAAATAATTTTGGATAATCCTGCGCTTTTTAACCCAGTTTTTTAAGGAAGATGATGTCAATTCCGGCCCACTTGTTGTTTGTGTTAAAATATCAATAATATAGTTTGTTGCATCATTACTTGATTCTCTGATCATAGCTTTCAAAGCACGTCTTATTTCTGTATTAAAAATTAATTTATTGTGCTCTGCCCAAATAAAAGTTGCCGCCATGTAAAAGAGTTTTATAACACTAGCGGGATATATTAAATCATTCCCTCTAAAATTTGTTCCCCAAGATAACTGTCGTGGTTTATTTAAGATTACTGTCAAAGCTATATTTTTTCTTGATAAATTAAGATGAACAAATTTGTCAAAAAGATCTTGGATTAATTTTTCTTTAGCTTGTTCTAATGCTGCATCTGCGTAATAAAAATTCATTTTTTAACTTGACCTTGATTTTTTGATTTAATAATAAAAAGTCATTGAACTTTTGAAAAAGTTCCCCCACTATCAATTAATCCTGTGTATAATTTATAGTTATACTCTTGGATTAATATACATTAAAGGATTTATTATTTTTTTAAGGGAGACTAATTGATGATAAAACAATTATCCGGTTTCAAAGCATTGTTGCTTGCCGCTGCATTCGCAGTCGCTGGTATAACAAATGCCGGGGCCGAACAAGTTCTTAATCGCGGTAACGGTACCGAACCGGAAACCCTAGACCCTCATCTTTCAACAGGTGTGCCGGAAGCTAATATTATATATGATCTTTTTGAAGGTCTACTTACTAGAAGCGCAGACGGCCAACCAGTACCAGGTATTGCAGAAAAATGGGAAATAAGTAATGATGGTAAAGTTTACACTTTCCATTTAAGAAAAAATGCAAAATGGTCAAATGGTGATCCTATAACCTCTGATGATTTTGTATATTCATTACGCCGTCTTGTTGATCCAAAAACCAACGCTGATTACGCATGGTTTGCCGATCCAATTTTGAATGCTGAAGATATCAGAACAGGAAAAAATACAGATATTAGCCAGCTTGGTGTCAAAACTGTAGATCCACAAACTTTACAAATTACACTTAAAGCATCCGCCCCCCACTTCATAGCTATGCTTGTGCATCATTCACTTTGGCCAGTACACAAAGCCACTGTTGAAAAATTTGGTGCGCAATGGACAAAACCAGGGAATATGGTTTCCAGTGGCGCTTATATGTTAACAGAATGGACACCACAATCCAAAGTTGTGTTAAAAAAGAATCCAAACTTTCATGATGCTGCTAATGTAAAAATTGATGTTGTTAATTATTTTCCAACGGAAAATCAAGCAGAAGAATTTAAACGTTATAAAGCAGGCGAACTTGATATTACTTATGATGTTCCTATGGACCAAATTAGCGTTGCCCAACAAACCATGAAAAATGAATACCAAAACACACCATATTTTGGTACATATTATTATGGTATTAACATGGAAAAAGATCCACTTGGTAAAGAACCAACTGTTCGTAAAGCACTTGCTTTAGCTGTTGATAGAGATGTTATTGTAAAGCAAATTACTAAAGGTGGCCAAATTCCAGCTTATGCTTTCGTACCACCTGGAATACCAGGCTATGAACAACAAAATGCTGATTTTGCTTCTATGACCCAAGCCCAACGTGAAGAAATGGCAAAAAAACTTTTTGCAGAAGCAGGTTATGGTGCAAGTAAACCTTTAAAAGTTGAAATTCTTTATAACACCAGTGATCAACACAAAAATATAGCTGTTGCTATCCAAGCTATGTGGAAAAAAGTTCTTGGTAATATTGAAACAACATTAACAAATCAAGAATGGAAAGTTTATTTAGATACGCGTGATAAAAAACAATATCAAGTTGCTCGTGCTGCTTGGATCGGTGATTTCAAAGACGCCAGTAACTTCTTAGATATGTTCCGTTCTAATGCAGGTCAGGCAAATAATATTGGGTATAATAATGCCAAATATGATGAACTTTTAACAAAAGCTGGTGTAACAAGTGACCAAAAAGAACGTTTTGGTCTTTTACAACAAGCTGAAAAAACATTGATTAGTGATCTGCCAATTATACCAATATATCATTATACAGATGATCATATGGTAAATCCAAAAATTCAAGGTTGGAAAAACGATCTTTTAGGTTTCCACTTGACACGTTATTTATCTAAACAATAACGTTATTTGATCAATCCCCGATTAAATAAGTTTAATCGGGGATTTTTTTGATTGTGCTTTTTATTTTCTTATACTGGTTAAAATAAATAAATCATGTTGTTTTATACAATTAGACGTATTTTTTGGGCTATACCTACGCTTCTTTTAATTATAACAATTGCTTTTTTTCTTATTAAAATTGCACCTGGTGGTCCATTCAGTAATGAACGTGTCCTTCCCCCAGAAATTGAAGCAAATCTTAACCGTACCTATCATCTTGATGAACCTATATGGAAACAATATTTACGTTATTTAAATAATATTGTGCATGGAGATTTTGGTCCTTCATTTAAATATAAAGATTTTACAGTAAGCGAACTTATTTGGGGCGGATTTCCAGTGTCTGCTAAATTAGGTGGTATTGCTATTTTATTAGCCACATTTTTTGGGGTTATGTTGGGTACCTTGGCCGCCCTCCGGCAGAATAGCTTATTTGATTATGGTACCATTGGTTTTGCCATGGTAGGTATTACTATCCCCAATTTTGTCATCGCACCTTTATTAACTTTAATAATCGGATTATATTTAAAATTATTACCCGTCGGTGGATGGGGTGATGGTGAATTTAAATATTGGGTTTTACCTATAACGGCTTTGGCTTTACCTCAAATAGCTATTATCGCACGATTAACTCGCGGATCAATGATTGAAGTATTACGAAGCAATTATGTACGCACAGCTCGTGCCAAGGGATTACCTGAAAGAATTACCATTTTACGTCATACAATTAAAGCTGCCATGATTCCAGTTTGCTCTTATCTTGGCCCGGCGATAGCAAATATTATTACAGGTTCCATTATTATAGAACAGGTTTTCAGTATACCTGGTATTGGAAGATATTTTGTTCAAGCGTCATTTAATAGGGATTATACACTTGTTATGGGTGTAACAATTTTTTATGGCGTATTAATCATTTTATTTAATTTAGTCGTTGATATTGTTTACGGATTTTTAGATCCCAAAATTCGTTATGAGTAACCAAATGCAAAATATTAATATCATTTCTCAAGAAATCCCTTCTCAACAAGAAATTAAGGGGCGCAGTTTATGGGCAAATGCAAGATCCCGCCTTTTTCGTAATAAAGCAGCTGTCTCAAGTATGGTTGTTCTTTTAATAATTAGTCTTTCGGCTATTTTTGCACCTTATCTTAGTCACTATTCATATGATGAAGTTGATTTTAGCAAATTTGCATCTGCACCAAGTATCGAAGATAAACATTATTTAGGAACAGATGCCAATGGCAGAGATCTATTAGCCAGAGTTTTAAATGGCGGACGTATTTCATTATCTGTAGGTCTGGTTGCCACTTTTGTCAGTATGCTTATTGGTGTTAGTTGGGGGGCAACCGCAGGATTTATTGGGGGGAGAATAGATGCGATTATGATGCGTATAGTTGATATTCTTTATGCCATGCCTTTTATGTTTTTTGTCATCATGTTGACAGTGGTTTTTGAAAAGAGTATCTTTTTAATATATATAGCAATCGGTGCAATCTCTTGGCTGGATATGGCAAGGATTGTCCGAGGACAAGCCATCAGTTTAAGACGTAAAGAATTTGTTGAAGGTGCGATGGCATGCGGTGTATCAAATTTTAATATAATTCGTCGCCATATCATTCCTAATGCTTTAGGCCCAGTGGTTATCTATTGTACATTAACCGTACCAGCTGTTATTTTAACAGAATCTTTTATTAGCTTTTTAGGCCTAGGCGTGCAAGAACCCCATACAAGTTGGGGAATGCTTATCAGTGAAGGCGTTAGAACTATGGAAACTTCATGGTGGATGCTTGTATTTCCAGCGTCATTTTTAGCGGTTACTTTATTTTGTTTTAATTATATTGGTGATGGTCTACGCGATGCATTAGACCCAAAAGATAGATAAACATGAATAATATTCTTGATGTTAAAAATCTTAATACTGTTTTTTCTACTCCTGAAGGAGAAGTCAAAGCTGTTAATGATGTAAATTTTGCAATAAAAGAAAGAGAATGCATTGGCATTGTAGGGGAATCAGGTTCAGGTAAAAGCCAAATTTTCTTATCTATTATGGGATTACTTGCCAATAATGGTCGTGCTACAGGTAATGTTTTATTTAAAAATACGGAAATACTGGGATTACCACCATCTACACTAAATAAAATTCGGGGGGAAAAAATGTCTATGATCTTTCAAGATCCGATGACATCTCTTAACCCCTATTTAACAGTTCGGCGCCAAATGACCGAGGTACTTATAACTCATAAAGGATTAAGTGAAGATCAAGCGTGTAAAAAATCTATTGAAATGCTTGATAAAGTTCATATACCTGAAGCTTATAAAAGAATTAATATGTACCCTCATGAATTTTCTGGTGGAATGCGTCAAAGGGTCATGATTGCCATGGCTCTATTATGTCATCCTGAACTCTTAATTGCAGATGAACCTACGACAGCTTTAGATGTTACTGTGCAGGCACAAATTCTTAATATTTTAGCTGAACTTCAACATGACAATAAAATGTCACTGGTTATGATTACACATGATTTAGGAATTATAGCAGGTTTATGTGACCGCGTTATTGTTATGTATGCGGGTAGAATAGTTGAAGCTGGCCCTGTCCGAGATATTTTCTTTAATCCCCAACACCCTTATACGATTGGTCTTATACGTTCTATTCCAAGGTTAGATGATCACATGGAAAGATTATTGACTATTGCTGGTCAACCCCCAAATTTACAAAAATTACCTGAAGGTTGTTCCTTTCAAACGCGCTGTCCAAATGTTATGTCTATATGTAAAAATGTCAGACCATTACTTGAAAACTATACCGAAGAAAGATGGAAAGCATGTCATCTCAGTTAACCTCAAAACAAACTAATTCTTTTCTTTCTATTCAAAATTTGAAGGTATATTTTCCTATTGGTACTTCTTTATTTAACATATTCCCAACCCATTTTTTAAAAGCTGTTGATAATGTTAGCTTTGATTTAGTAGCAGGCGAAACTTTGGGTTTAGTTGGTGAATCTGGGTGTGGTAAATCCACCTTGGGCCGCGCTATTTTAAGATTGATCCCTGCAACCGATGGAAAAGTTATATGGTTAGGTAATAATATTTATGATCTTAGTGATCAAAATATGCGTCAAAAAAGACGTGAAATGCAAATTATTTTTCAAGACCCTCTTGCGTCACTTAATCCCCGAATGACCATTGGTGAGATCATTGCAGAACCATTAGTTACATTTCATCCAGAATTAAAAAGAAAAGAAATACGTGCACGTGTCCAGGACATAATGCAAAAGGTTGGATTATTACCCCAACAAATCAATCGCTATCCTCATGAATTTTCTGGTGGACAATGCCAAAGAATTGGGATTGCACGTGCCATGATTAATCATCCTAAATTAATAATTTGTGATGAACCAGTTAGTGCGCTTGACGTATCAATTCAAGCACAAATCGTTAATTTATTAATGGATTTACAAAAAGATATGGGACTCTCTTTGATCTTTATATCACATAATTTAAGTGTTGTCCGGCATATCAGCCATAGAATTATGGTTCTTTATTTAGGTAAAACAGTTGAAATTGCGTCACGTGATCAACTTTATGCCAATCCTCGCCATCCTTATACACGTGCTCTTATTTCTGCTGTACCCATCCCAGATCCCGATATAGAAAAGAAAAAGAAACGCATTGTGTTAAAAGGGGACCTCCCCTCTCCTTTAAATCCACCAAGCGGATGTAATTTTAGAACACGATGCCCGTTAGCAACAGAAATTTGTGCTGAAAAAACTCCCTATTTACAAGAAATAGAAAAAGGTCATTCTGTTTCATGTCATCATTGGGATAAAGCTTTATAGAATTTATAATCCAACAGCTTGTTTATATATATCCAAAATAGCTTCTTGTTCTTGACGAACATTATCATCTAGTTTTCTTAATCTGACAATTTGTCTCATCGTTTTTGTATCAAACCCGTTTGCTTTGGCTTCGGCATATACGTCACGAATATCCGACATTAAGCTTGCTTTTTCTTCTTCTAATCTTTCGACTCTTTCAATAAAAGAAAGTAATTGATCTTTCCCTACAGTTTTATTTTTCATCATTTATCCTTATAATTACTAATAGTTTTTTTAAATAGGTTTTTGATATTGATTTTTCCATTGTTCATAAGACATGCCATAAATTATATTCCTAGCTTCTTCATAATTTAAATCAATATTTCTATTTTTTGCTGCTTCTACATACCATTTTGCTAAACAATTTCTACAAAAACCTGCAGTATTCATTAAGTCAATATTTTGTACATTTGTACTGTTCTGTAAATGACTTATAAGCTTTTTGAAAACATCTGATTCTAGTTTTTCAATCATTAATTTATCCATATATCTCTCCTTATTAATGCTTTTTAATTTGATGTAGGTTTTTATTTAAAATGATTCCTTTTAGCAAACTGAATAATTTTTTTGCCCAAAAGCAAACACCATCTTCATGATCGATCAAATCTTGTTTTAGTTCAATTAAAACGTGGGGGATACCCAAAGATTCCGCATGAAAAGGTAATGTATACCCCGTACAAGTTTGACCACTATAAGGTTGGTTATCCCCTACACATAAATGGGTATCTTCTTTTAATAAATTAAACATAAGTGTGGCTAATCTTTTATCACGATTCCATAATATACCTATATGCCATGGTCTTTGGTATCCCTGCATCACAGGTGTAAAACTATGAAGAGAAACTAAAATAGGTACCTTATGGTTTTGAAGAGAATGATTGATAATATTATTTATATAATTGTGATAAGGTAAATATATTTCTGTCACACGAAATAATTGTTCTGTTGATAATAGGTTATTGTTGCCAGGAATTAAAATATTATCACTTATGGGGCTTATACAATCGGGACTAGACGTTGCCCTATTACAATCTATAACAAGACGAGAATAGTGATTCATAATAAACATAGAATCTAAATATTGCGCTAGTTTTATCCCGACATTTTTTATGCCTATATCGTAAGCAATATGAAGTTTTAGTAAATTGGAAGATAAGCCTAGATTGTTAAGTTTTTGGGGTATAGCTCTGCCCCCATGATCAGCAAGCAATATAAGCGGTGAAAGACTGTTTTTATTATAAATAAATATAGGATTTGGATCGTTAGGATTTAATAACATTATGCATCTTTGCTTTATTATTAGTATAATAGTAAAAGAAAATTATATTGATTGTTGACTTAACATTTCAATTAATCTTTTATACAATAAGTTCAGATAAAAAATGACTTATTTTAAATGTATTAAAGGTTAATACCTTAAATATTTGGGGTTAATTATGAATTATAAAATTGTTGAAAAAGAAAGCTTAACCATTGTAGGGATTAGTGTAAGAACAACCAATCAAAATGGCCAAGCCATGAAAGATATTGGCGAACTTTGGAATAGATTTATTAAAGAAAACATTAAGGATAAAATTACAAATAAAATTGATGATGAAGTATATTCTGTTTACACAGATTATGAAGGTGATTTTACAAAACCATATACAGTGATTATAGGGTGTAAGGTACCCCATACAAATAATATTCCAAATAACATGCAAAGCAAAATTATACCTAATTCTACATATGCGGTTTTTACAGCAAAGGGTAAAATACCAGAAGCAATTATTGATACTTGGCAAACAATATGGCATGAAGCCATAAAAAGATCATATACAAATGATTTCGAATTATATGATGATAGATCAAAAAATATGGAACATGCTGAAGTAGATATTTATATTGCAATTAACCAATAGGTTCTTTATGCAAAGACAAAGAAGAGCAAAAATAATAGCAACTCTTGGTCCTACAAGTTCTTCTGAATCTATTATATCTAATCTATTTCAAACGGGTGCAGATGTATTCCGATTAAATTTTAGTCACGGCACCCAAACAGACCATGAAAATAAAATTAAAATTCTTCGCCATATAGAAAAACAATTTAATCATCCCATTTCTATTATTGCGGATATGCAAGGCCCTAAATTAAGAATTGGTGAATTCGAAAATAACTATATTGAGTTAAAAAAAGGGCAATCATTTATATTGGATTCAAAAAATGATTTAGGAAATGATCAAAGAGTTTATTTTCCTCATCCCAATATTATTAAAATTCTTCAACCTAATACCTTACTTTTATTAGATGATGGTAAAATTCATTTAACTGTCATAAAAACAGAAAATAATTGTATTGAAACAATCGTAAAAATAGGTGGAAAACTAAGCAGTAAAAAAGGTGTTAATATACCGTCAGTTATTTTACCAATTCCTTCTTTAACAGAAAAAGATTTATCGGATCTTCATTTTTCTCTTAATCATGATGTTGATTGGGTTGCTTTATCTTTTGTACAAAAACCAGAAGATGTAATCGAAGCACGCAAAATCATTAATAACAGAGCGGGTATTATTGTTAAATTAGAAAAACCATCTGCGGCTATTGAACATTTAGATGAAATCATAAAACTTACTGATGCTGTGATGATAGCCCGTGGTGATTTAGGTGTTGAAATGCCACCTGAAAATGTTCCACCCATTCAAAAAAGCATTATACAATTATGCCGCAAAGCAGGTAAACCTGTAATTGTTGCAACTCAAATGTTGGAATCTATGATTAATTCTCCAACCCCAACAAGAGCTGAAGCTTCAGATGTTGCCACCGCTATTTATGATGGCGCCGATGCTGTTATGTTATCAGCAGAAAGTGCATCTGGTTTATATCCTATAGATGCTGTAAATATGATGGATAGAATTATTAAAAAAATTGAGCAAGATCCACTTTATTGGAAAATCCTTGATGCACAACATCAAACCCCAGAAGCAACATCAAGCGATGCAATTACAGCTGCTGCCGCACAAGTTACACACACTATATCAGCCAAAATAATTGTGACGTATACAACATCTGGTTCTACCACATTACGCGCAGCGCGAGAAAGACCAGAAGCACCAATATTATGTTTAACTTCTAATAAAAAAACAGCGCGAAGATTAAATATGGTATGGGGAACATATTGTGTTGAAACCGAAGATGTAAAAAATTTCTCTGAAATGGTGATTAAGGCTTGTGATATTGCCCAACAACATAAACTAGTTAATAAAGGAGATAAAATTGTGATAACTGCAGGTGTACCTTTTGGAACACCTGGTGCTACAAATTCACTTCGGATTGCAACTATATAAATGTTATTTAATTCTTATATTTTTGTCTTTATATTTTTACCAATAGTATTATGTATATTTTATAAAATTGGCCCAATAAACCATAGATTAGGAATTGCATGGCTTACTGCTGCATCCGTCTTTTTTTATGGATGGTGGAATCCAAACTATTTAGTTTTGTTATTTTTTTCTATTATCATTAATTTTCTCTTTGGTATAAAAATTGCACGAACATACAACCAATCATTTAGAAAATTTTTATTTATTCTTTCTATTGTTTTTAACCTAATTCTTTTAGCTTATTATAAATATACCGATTTTATTATTTTTAATTTCAATAATATTAGTACAACTGAATGGGCACTTCCTCATATAATTTTGCCATTAGGTATTTCATTTTATACATTCACGCAAATTGCTTTTTTAGTTGATACATATCGTGGTGAAGTGAAAGAGTTTAATTTTCTTCATTACATGCTTTTTGTCACATATTTTCCTCATTTAATTGCTGGTCCTATTATTCATCATAAAGAGGTCATGCCACAATTTAACAACAAAAGTATCTACGCAGAAAAATTTAATAATGTAGCTATTGGTCTAACTGTATTTATTATTGGGTTATCAAAAAAACTTTTATTGGCAGACCAAATTGCCCCAACTGTTGATAGTATATTCCTTACAGCCAATCAAAATAATTATATAAGTACATATCAATCTTGGATTGGGGCTTTGGGCTATACACTCCAATTATATTTTGATTTTTCTGGATATTCTGATATGGCCATTGGCCTTTCAAAAATGTTAGGTATTAAACTTCCTCTTAATTTTAATTCCCCTTATAAAGCATTAAACATTATAGATTTTTGGCGTCGTTGGCATATGACACTTTCTCGCTTTTTAAGGGATTATCTTTACATTCCCTTAGGAGGCAACCGTAAAGGTACCTTCAGACGTCATATCAATCTTTTAATCACAATGTTTCTTGGCGGTTTGTGGCATGGTGCTGGGTGGACCTTTATTATTTGGGGAACTCTTCATGGAATTTATTTAATCATTAACCATATTTGGTCAAACACAATTGGACAAATAATTAAAAATAAAATAAATATTTATCCTATTTTTGTTTTGCTTTATAAATTAGTCTGCCAGCTTATTACATTATTGTGCGTTATAATTGCTTGGGTATTTTTTAGAGCACCTGATACATCGACAGCAATTTCAATAATAAAATCAATGTTTGGAAGGCAAAATAACGTACAGTTCATCCAATCTCTACCTTATAGCACGGAAATTATTTATTGGCTTATTAGTCTTCTATTAATTGTTTGGATGTTACCAAATACCCAACAAATTGTCAGACAAATTGGCGATTTTACCCCTAAAAAAACGAATTATATTAACACCATTATTCATTGGAAACCAAATTTTACATATTTATTTATTTGCTCTTTATTATTTGTTATTTGTCTTCTTTTAATTAATAAAGAAAGCACCTTTCTTTATTACCAGTTTTAAAAGTAAAAGTGAACAATTCTATGAATCCACGTCGATATACTTTTTATCTTATAATTTTAGTTCTATTATTTTTAATACCAATTATTGTCTTTAATTTTTATATTGATCCTGCAAATTTATTTAAAAGCAGTATCTATGAAAAAAAAATTGCTGCCCTTCTTTTACAAAATAAAAATATTGCGAATATTGTAACATATAAAGAAAAATTGACCCAAAAATATATAATCTATGAAACTCAGAATTTTCCTGAAGTTTTAGCATTTGGATCAAGCCGTATGGGTATTATAGATAGAGATTTCTTTCCCAATAAAACCTTTTTTAATCATTTTGTAACCGGTAATACCATTGAAGATATGTTAGCCTTTTATGGTTTTTATAAAATAAAAAACCCAAATTATAAACCAGAGATTATTATAATGGGATTAGATGCATGGCTTTTAAATCCGCAATATAGGCAAAATTTTCTAGAAACTGCTACACCTTTAGAAGATGGTATCAACAAAGGAAGGGAATTAATTCATTTAACACCTTTACATTTTAATAAGTCAAATCTAAGCAAATATTTAGAATTAATATCATTCGATTATCTAAAAGCTTCTTGGCAAGATTGGAAAAAGATACATAAAAAACAATTAAAAAATTCATATTTTATTACAGAAGAAAAAATTGGGGAATTTTCTATTAAAAGAAGCGATGGTTCTTATGTATATCCCAAAAAATATAGGGAAATGAATGACACAGAAAAACAAAAATTAATGAATAAATATATATCTAGAGAATATTTATCTGGTTATGATGGATTTAAAGAATTAGATCAAGAACAGGCTAATATTTTTGACTCTTTCATTAATTATTTAGTTAATACAGAACATGTCAAATTAATTTTTTACTTTCCACCAAATCACAATGTTGTTTATAACGAATTAAAAAATAATCTATCTAAATACAAAAACTTTTTTTTAGCAGAAGATTACTTTTTATCTATAGCTAAAAAATATAATATAGAAATTATTGGAGATTATAATCCTGAAAAATGCGGGCTCAATGAAACCAATTTTTATGATCCAAGCAGCCATATAAAAATTGATTTCATTCACCAAGCATTTAAAAAATGTTCTTAGTTATCTATTAATCAGAACCCGAAAGCGCACTAATCACTTTTGTATTTAAGTTATTAGTTTTATCAAAAAGATCTGAACAGCTATATCGCGGCATTTCCCAACGCATAGAAATATCTTTGGGTTTAATGATATTTCTTTGTAAGGTAAAACTTGAATCAAAATTATTATCTTTAAGTAATCGTTTTGTATAATTATTCCATGTCCCAGATGAACCATAAGGATAACAAAAATGTAATTTATCTAGATGTAATTTTGATTTAAAGAAATCTGTTGGAATTTTTATTTCCTGTTCTTGTTCTATATTGGTTAATCGACTTAATACAGGATGTGAATCTGTATGAATTCCAATATCCCATCCAGCATCTTGACATTTTTTAATATCGTCTAGTGACATATAAATTTGGTCAACAGCACTTTTTTGGGAACCAAATTCCTTATCAAATAACTTATCAAGTATATCTGTTAATTGGTTATAAGGTAAAAGGTAATTAAGTAAAATTTTAAATTCTCTTGTTTCTGGAGTATCATAAGGATATAATTTATCCTGGTTAATACCAGTAGAAGTTAAAGCTTCTCTACTATTATGGCCAGCAAACGAAGAAGGTAACAATTCATAGAAAGATTTTCGGAATTTTTCCAATCCCCAACGTTCTTGTAACATATGAATTTTATGTACATTCAAAACCTTTTTCTCTCGTAAAGGTAAAGAACAACAATATACAACCGCTTTTTCTTGCCATTGTTTAAGTATAGGATACATATGATCGAATGTACCTTTTAATCCATCATCGATAGTAATTAAACAAACCGTTTCTGGTAAATCGATTTTAGGATTAATGAGTTCTGTAGGCGTTACCAAAGTAAAATGTTGGCGCAAACTTCGAACTTGTGCTTCAAATGATTTTGGATCAATTGCATGCATACCTTTAAAAAGATCTTTATCTGCATTAATCCAATGATACGTTAAAGCAAGTCCATACCGATCTAAAATTGTTGTTTCACTAGGTGCAAAATCAAAATCAATATTACTTGCTGTAATTGATGTAGTTGATTGATTTTTTATTTGGTATTTTGTTGTATAGTCTGGATTCATCATTGGCCAAACACCAGGTAAAGTATAAATTAAACTATCACTTGAATCATCATACAAAGTGAAAATTTGCTTATTACCAGAATGTTTTTTAGCTAATTCAACTGCAAAACGTTGATATTCATGTGTAGAAATAAGAACACTATCAACTTTGGTCCAATCTACTGAATTAATATTTGATTTATTATAAAATGGGCATTGATCTTTTTCCCCTGTTTTATTTTCAAGTTCTACATAACCAATAATATTAAGTTCAGGGAAATTTGTAATATATGAATACAAACAACTAGTATGTGCCGCTGTACCAATAATTAAAATTTTATGGTTATTTTTTAACCAATTATCTACAGCTTCATCTAAACGAGTTTTAGCACGAAAATCACGATGCCAATCAGCTATTAAATTTTCTTTTGTTAAAAATGTATCTCTTTCTTTTTCATCATATAAAGGACAATATTTTTTTAAAATATTTTGCCATTGTCTATCTAATTTTTCTGTTCTTTTTTCAACTAATTGTTTTACTAAGCTTGATTGGTTATATTTTCCACAATCTACCAACATCCCATTTAAATATAAATAATCTATAGCCGTCCCAATAGAACATATCAAAGCATCTTCAGGTGTTTCAACAATAGGCTCACGATTTATATTAAAAGATGTATTTAAAACTAAAGGTACACCAGTTAATTGATAAAAAGCAGAAATCATTTTATGATAATTTGGATTTGCTTCTTTAGTTACTGTTTGAGGTCTGGTGGTCCCATCAACATGGGTAATAGCTCCAACAATTTGTCTTTTATCTTTTTTAACAGGAACAACTTGTAACATAAAAGGGCTTGTATCTTTTAATTCCAACCAATCATAAGCATGTTCCGCCAATATACTTGGTGCATAGGGACGATACCCTTCCCTAAATTTCACTTTAGAATTTAATTTATCTTTAGTTTCTGCTTTTCTTGGGTCTGATAAAATTGAACGGTGTCCCAATGCCCGTGGTCCATATTCAGAACCACCTTCAAACCAGGCAACCACTTTGCCTTCAGACAATAATTTTGCAACTTCCTCCGGATTGGACGAGGTTGCTTGGATTTTATATTCATCTAATAATTTCTTTATATAATCTTGGGAATAATTAATTCCCGTATAAGCATGAGGCATGGATACAGTTACTGAATTTTTCTTTTTATCAGCTAATTCATTAAAATACCCCCATAAAGCTGCACCAAAAGGTACACCCATATCTGAACATGCAGGTTGGCAAAACAATCTTTCATAAGGAAGTTTTTCTAAAATACGTGAATTAGCAGCACCATTAAGAATAACCCCCCCTGCTAAACATAAATTCTTGCTCCCAATTTTTTTATATGCATAGTCAGCCATTCTAAGCAATTGCCGTTCACATTCAAGTTGTAAGTCATAGGCAGCTCTTGCAAAATAAGGGAGCAAAGCATCTTCGCGATCAATGCATCTTTGAACATCCTCTGCAACCAATCTTGAGATAGGATAACGGCTAAAAAATTCACTATAATCTGAGGACATGCCTTCATCATGAGCATTAAATTTTAATACCGGCCCCGGATGTGCCGCACCATAAGGGGCCAATCCCATTGTTTTACCATAACCTTTTTCTGGACCATAAGGTAATACAGCACCAGTGATTAAACTGTAAAGCCTTCCTATACCCCAATCAAATCCACGTTCAACAAGTTGAAGCCCATCTTTACGAGATGCTTTATATAAAGATTGTGTTTCTAAATTTGATCCCAAACCATCAATAATTAAAACAGCTGCTTCATCAAAGTCAGATGGGTAAAATGCACTTGCCGCATGTGCATCATGGTGGTTAACAAGACGAATTTTATTTCTTGGAAAATCTAGTTTTAATTTAATATAATCATGATCTAATTTACGGTAACCAGGACCACTATTTATCCATCTTGCTTCACGCGCATAATCTGTATAAATATAGTCAACTTCACGCAATGATTCCAAACCAAAAGCATTTAAACAATAATCCACGCCATAAAGTGGAAAGGTATAGGAATGTTTTTTTCTATTTAATCTTTCTTCTGGAATACAAACATAATCAATCGAACCTTCTTGTGGTACACGTAAAAGGGCAGTCGCTGGTTCATAACTAGCAAAATTTGGAACACCAAGAATGTATGTATATTTTTTATTTAATTGTGACATTTGTTACCCATAAATTATTATAGTTAGCTAACTTTTAATTTTTGTTAATTTAAAAACATTTCTAGCAAATTGCGTTACCTTAATATTATCAAATCTATTAAGATTTGTTTTTAATCTTTCTAATTTATCTTTCACTTCACTTAAAGGTAAAGTTGGAAATACAGATTCTATAATTAAAGCATTATTTCTGTGTCCTGGACGTTTTGATCTTTTATATTTTTTCCATCTTCTTTGCCATATTCGTTTATGAGCATCAAATCTAGTATTCAATGAAGGTTTTTGTGCCGGGATAACACCATTATCATCCAATTCTTCTAAAGCATCAACAATCCTTTCAGACGCGAAAGGACCTTTTAACCCATTAATATAATTCTTTAATTCTTCTTCTTGTTTTAATTTATGATTATCTTTATTAAGATACAAATTGCTTTTTTGATCATCAAGATCTTTAATCATTGCAATCAATGAGTCAGGATTTGTTGCAGAATAACTTACCCTATTAGGAAGCACATCATCATAATCTTGGTCAATAACAGGTTGATAAGCAACAACAGGATGATTTAATAAAGCTGCTTCTATAGCCGTGGTACACCCGTTATGAATAACTATTTTTGAAGCTAAAATCCATGGAATAATATTACCTTGATGAATAACATGTACATTAGATAAGCCGTGTGCAGCATTTTGCCAAGCTTGATGATTTTCCGCAGGATGAGGCCTTACCACAATTGAATAATTAGGAAACTTTTGGGCCAATGTTGGAATTAAATTTAAAAATTCCTTAAATAATATATTCTTATGTCTTGCAAGTTCTACAGTATACCCCATACCTAATTTACCTTGTGCCTCTTTTCCTGATGCATCAGGGTCAGGTAATGGGGTCAAATTAGAAAAAATTTTATTTACTAAAGAAAAATTTGAATTCACCAATATATATTGGCCATATTGATCATGTAATTTTTTAATATCTTTGGAATAGAAATTTTTTAATTCAGGTCTCATTAAATCTGCTCGCGGATGCCCCGTTATGTAAATTGGCACACCATGATAATCTTTGGCACTACGCCATAAGTCATAATTATTCTGTCCCCATGCAAATAATGCGGATGTATGCGAAAGCACTGGAGGACTTAAACGCCTTTTATAATAAATTTCTGGTGAAAAATAAACCAAAGCCTCTTCATCACATGATACCATAGCATGACCTAGATCTTTCATAATTTTAAACATGCGTAATGTTCTAGCTGTCATACCCTTAGCCAAATAAATTGAACGAGGCATAAATGACATCCAATTATTAATTTTTGAACGACATCCAACAATGACTTTAAAACCACGTTCTGCCGCAATAGCAGCCAATAAAAGTTTTGCGTCAAATTCACGGTTAAGTATTTCAGCTGGGATAATGACTGAGCGACGAGGATTATTCATATTATTTTTAATTATAACCAATATTATTTATTATTTTCTAACAAATACAATAAATTATGTATACAAAAATTATATACATACAATGCATTCCAAATTATTCGAAATATAAATAAGTTTAACGTATGTAAAAGCTTAATAAAACCACATATTTCTATAGATTTTTATTACACAAGATCCTAATTAAATCAATAGATAATCAAAAATATTTCGTTTTTTACTAAATTGACAAAAAATATTACAATTAGCAGAATTATTATCTATACTTTCAAAATTAACCATTATTTAAAATAACACAAATTTATGTTATTCGCACATGGCTTTACTGATTTTTACATCCCATTTGAAACGACATTTAAATTGCGATGATCAAAATATAGATGGCTATTCTGTAAAAGAAATATTGGATAATTATTTTCTTTTTAATCAACAAGCACGTGATTATATTTTAGATAATCAAAATCAACTTCGTAAACATGTTAATATTTTTATTAATAATTCACATATTAAGGATAGAAAAAATTTAACAGATCCCGTAAATGCTAATGACAAAATATATATATTCCAAGCATTATCAGGTGGATAATTAAAGGAGATGCCTATGACCAAACATCTTTATGTTGCAACCCGCAAAGGGCTATTTCATATAGAAAAAAATAATAAAAACTGGGAGGTCCAATCTGTATCCTTTTTAGGTGATCCAGTTACAAGTTTTGTTTTTGATCCACGAGATAATAATTTTTATGCTGCTCTTAATCTTGGGCATTTTGGGGTGAAATTAAAACGATCAAAAGATATGGGTAAAACCTGGGATGAAATTGCCTCTCCTGCTTTTACTGAACATGACGCAACAGAAGATAACCCAGAAAAAAATAATGTTGAGATGATATGGTGTCTTGAAACTGCAGGTCATAAAGATTCAAAAGGAACGTTATGGGCAGGAACTATTTCTGGCGGGTTATTTTATTCAAATGATCATGGAAATTCATGGATATTAAATAAACCCTTATGGAATTTACCTGAAAGAAAAAATTGGTTTGGTGGTGGTTATGATAAACCAGGCATTCATTCTATTCTTGTTGATCCACGTAATACTGATCACATATGGATTGGTATATCTTGTGGTGGTGTTTATGAAACCTTCGATTCTGGAAAAAATTGGACAAATACTTCCAAAGGTATGTATGCCCAATACATGCCACCAGAAAGAAAATATGATGGCAGTATACAAGACCCCCATCGAGTTGTTTTTTGTCAAGCGTCACCCGATTAT
This sequence comes from Alphaproteobacteria bacterium, assembly GCA_019695395.1. Lineage (NCBI taxonomy): Bacteria > Pseudomonadati > Pseudomonadota > Alphaproteobacteria > Alphaproteobacteria bacterium. Next base: position 8,690 of record JAIBAD010000005.1, on the reverse strand, counting down.
TTATGGGCACAACATCATAATGGTATTTTTCGTTCCGTAGATGGTGCAAAAAATTGGATAGATTGTTCAGAACAGGCAAAACCTTCATCTTTTGGGTTTACAACAGTTACCCATCCTCAAAATCCAGATTATGCATGGTTCGTCCCTGGTATCAAAGATGAATGCCGCGTGCCTTATAATAATCAATTGGTTGTAACCCGAACAAAAGATGGCGGTAAAAACTTTGAAATTCTTAATAAAGGACTACCTTCATCTCAATCTTATGATTTGATCTATAGACATGCTCTAAATATTGATCAAACTGGCAATTACTTAGCGATGGGATCAACAACTGGAAATCTTTGGATTACCGAAAATGGGGGCGATGAATGGAAAAGTATTTCCAATCATTTACCACCAATTAATGCGGTGTATTGGGTTAATTAATAAAATGAATTATACTACAATTTTTGATAGCATTCCTTGGCCCTATATAGGGAATTCAATTATACAAACAATCTCAATCTATATTTTAGTTTTACTAGGATTAAAAATTGCAGGACGCCGTGTTTTTAGTGAACGCAGCCCCCAAGATTTAATAATCTTATTATTAATTGCTGAGGCATGTGACCTTGGGCTTAGTGATGAACGTGCTGGCTATTGGGGTACAATTGCAAGTGTTATAACAATTTTACTTTTAGGTAGTTTATGTGAACGTATTTCATGGTTACGACATTTAATTGAAAGCAAACCCATTATTATCTACCAAAATGGTCATCTTTATCAAAAGGTTATGCAACAACATATGATAGAAGAAGACGATTTAGAAGAAACAGCACGGCAATATGGTCTAAAAAGCTATAAAGAATTTACAAAAATAGTTCTTGAAACGGAAGGCCATATAACTGGAATTTTAAAATCTTCCCCGTTGCGCAAAAACCATACCAAATAAATTAGAATCTTATTTATTTTCAAATAATTTTCCATTTACATTTTTAAGCATTACAGCACATTAAAAAACTAGATTAATTTAATTTTAATACATATATAACTTATCTATTTTGGGGCAATTTATAATTATCCTTACTACTATTTAATATTCAATTGATATTAAGAAGTTCTACAAACCCAAATCAGTTGTCATTGGGTTACAATTATGTACACGAATCCCAGCTGCAATATAGGTATGATAATCTTCCACCGTTAAATTATAGACACGGGCAATTTCCGGAAGTTTGACAATTTCTTGAATAAGAATGATAGACCCAATTTGCCCTACCAACCTGTCTTTTACTGTTAAGTCTTTAAGGGATTTATATAAAACTGGAATCTTTTCTAGCATCATGTTTGTTTTTATAGGTCCCACTAAAAACAGGTGATCACCCGTAGCTTTCACCACACGACCATCCACCGTCGTTAATTGATAAACAATCTGCTCATCCTTTATGCTTGTATTACTCACACGTTTAGCCACAGGGTTATCTACAATTCCCTGATAGGCATAGACACGATCCCCAATTTTTACCTGTTCAATTGGTTTTTTTGTATCATCCGCCATACTAATGAGAGTACCAGAAGTAAAGCAATTGCGATCGTAATATTTATCATGGTCCATTATATTTTGGCCGTATTCTTTATTATGTAAAAAAAAATTTTTATTTTTATAATTCACTATCTGATTAGAAAGATTTGATTGTGTTGTGTATATTATTATTGAACTATCATTTAGATAATTGTCATTTATATATCCGAACTTATTCATATAATTTATCCCTTTAAAACAAGGCATATAAGGAAATAGTGGAATAAAGATAATCTTTAAAAGAATTTGATTTTTTCTTATCTGTTATAAAGGGATAATATGTTTGAATCTTTTGTTCTGAATCATCATTTTTATTTGATATAGTTGGTTGATCCGGAATTGATATATTATCTATATGATCATTTTGATTATTATGAAAAGATTTATTAGAATTTGATGCAGAGAAATTTTTTCCATTTTTTTGTTGATTTTCCTTTTTTGCTGGTATCACCAAAAAAGGATGGTCCCCAGTAGCTATTATCACACGTCCATCTGCCAAAGTTATCTGATATAAAGGTTGATTGTGTCGAATACTTGTAAAGGTTACCTTTTTACCAACAGGCTTATCTTTTGTCCCCTGAAAGGACATGACACTATCCCCAACCTTTACTTTTTCAATAGGTTTCTTTGTCCCATCTGCCATACTGATCATCGTACCAGCCACAAAACAATTACTATCCCGGTACGGGTCATGGCCATATTTATCTGTTATACTATCATAATCACGGTAATCTAAAGTTAAATCACGGCCCATACCATCTTTGGTACGTTTGTAATTATAATCCGTTATTCGTTTCGCATATACCGATTTCTCACCCCATATATCAAGAGAGTTTTTGATTTTCTCTAATTCAAGAATATAATCTTTAATCGCATGCGTTCCATTTTTAAGATTAACTACAGCATGGTTCATATTAGGACCAGCCGAAGCATATATATCCCCCGCTGCAAATACATCAGTTAATCCAGGAAGATAATTGTTTATCCTTCCAATCCCACCAAAACTGGTTACCATACCAAGACGAGATCGAGTTGTAGTGTTGCTGTAAAGGAGACCGCCCGTTAATTGAGCATAAGTACCACCCAATGAATGACCTGTGACATTAAATATACCATCATATTTAGGTATAATATCGGTTCCAATCCAATCAGCTATTTTGGAACTTACCCCATAATAACCAGAAAGCAGACCAACCTTTTGTCTATTTAGCAGATCATAACTCTCTCTAAAATCTCCTGCGGTCCATTCAGAAAATGAACTGGGAGATAAATCTGTACCATCAATTGCTATAAATAATTCTTTGCTGTTTTTATTTCGAAAAACAGATACATCTATATTCTCGAACCTTTTCGTTTCTAAAACTGTAAAATTATCCTTTAAAAAATTAGCTTCTGATTCATTAAAACGCTCTTTACCGAAAAAAGCTCTGTTTCTTTCTTTAAGCAAAGCTTCTTTAAATTCACTATCACTCATTCTACCTTTCAATTCATCTGTATATGCAGCTTCGGCCAAACGTGCGGATATCTCTAATTTGCTATAAAAATCTTTAAGCCTTTCATAATAACCTTTATCTTTTTGAGTATCAGTCATGATTGCTCCTTATTAATTATATAAAATATTATATTTGTTTGATTAAAATTAAGATTGTGGTGGAATTAAAATATCTTTTATTCTAATTAAACCCGTATCACATTGAGCCCCGTTAATAATACGCCAATAATTCCAACCAGCTGTTCGCGGACTAAAATAAAAATTGCGATTTTGAGCTAAGATAAAATTATCTCTAAGTCGAATTATATCTGAACCTCTTATATCAACTTGGCCAAAATAATTTTTAAACAAAGTTGTTTCTTTTATTCTTTTATAAAAATATTCGGCTGTAGGTTTGGCTATTTTTTTCCATACAACACATTTTTTATCTTTGAGATATAAATCTAATTCTAGGTTAGGAATTTTATTATCGTGTAAAAGTAACGTATTATAGTCATATTTCCGTTGATTTTCTGGTTTTTGTTCTAATTTATCTAATAGAATCACACGTGCATGTAACCAATTTTCAAATGGCTCACATTGGGGATTAGGCTGTGGAACTGAGGTGCTCTCATCCGAGATTTTTTCCGTATCACTTACTTGATTTACTGCATTTTCAATATAACGTGAGGCCAAAGTAAAATGATAAAGGCCTGGTTTTGTTACATAAGATGGAATGTCTTTTGTAATAAAATCTATTTGATTAATTCTTTTTTCTACAAATTTATAAGAAGCACCATTTTTATTCATTAAATCTTCTATACAATCGCTATCACATCCGTATTCACTCCAATTAAAATCATAATAAATTCCTTCAACATTTTGGGCTGTTTGGTAAATAGCAGGATGAGGATATTGGTAACATGGCAATAAAACCATAATCCAACCCACAGCTATATTAAAAAATGGCCATAATGCGATACAGCCATAGATAACAATTGCCCCACGGCGCCACCCTGTATGACGTATTAAAAGAATAATTAAAATAGGGATAATAATTACAAATGCACTGTAATAGGTTAAAGCTTTATGTACCCCATCAATAATTACTGTTTCATCTATATCATTCATCTTAATTTCCTCCCCCAATACACTTTGTTTTAATTATGGTGATTTAACATCAAATTTTTGCTTTTAATTTTATACACAAAATTATCCCCATAATTACCCAGTTTATTAGTGATTTGATAAAATTTGTTTTCGAATAGAATCTAATCTGTTTAAATATGATTTTATTGCCGTAATATTTTTAATCATAAAAACTCTCCCAATAATTAATCTATCAGACTTCTTAGATTTCTGTTCCTAAGATATTGGTTCATAAATAATTATTTATATAGATCAATATTGGAACATTCTTATTAAATATAAAATTGTTCTTATTTCAATTATATTAAATTTATTAATAATTATATGAATAAAACTAATTATTTTTAGTTTAGTGTATCATATTTGGATGCTAATCAAATCGTTATAATCAGCGCTTAATTATGTAATAATGAATTGGATTGCGTTGCTTTCATACTCATGCTATTTAGTAAGAAATCAATGGTCCTTATTCATAAGGATAATAGGGAACGCGATGTAGGGTTTTATAAAATCCAAATCCGCGGCTGCCCCCGCAACTGTAAGTGGTAAGCTAAAGTGTCCACGAAGATCACTGGGAAACCGGGAAGATTGACGCAAATGGCCAAGATCCACGAAGCCAGGAGACCTGCCATTGATAACGGTAAAATTAGGAACGGGGAGTTCCAAGCAGAACCGAATTTCCTTCACCTTAATTGGGAGGAATGTCCAGAATTTATCCTGGTTTTTGTTCTTTAATACTCCCTGCCAAGTAAACTTTAATTTTGTGGAGGACATTATGAAAGCTCAACATATTAATCACTTTGATCATTTGGGGACATTGCCTGATACTGTAGCACGACGTGATATTCTTTTAGGAATAAGCATGGCTACTTTATTGGGTCTTATTCTTGTCTGGGGTGTAGGTTTTTCTCATATCAACGCATTTCATAATGCTGCACATGATACAAGACATTCTAATGGTTTCCCTTGTCATTAGGAAAATAAAAAGTGGAAACATTTCGCCGTTTATTTTTGGTTGCACTCTTTGCTGGTTCATTTTCCGGGCTTATTGTCACCCTTATCCATCAGATTTCAACAGTCCCTCTTATTCTTAAAGCTGAAATTTATGAAAAAGCTGCAGATGAGAAAATAATCGTATCATCTACAGATAATCAATCTTCGGCCAATACTTTATCCTTTACAAAAAATAATAGCACAAACCATGCTGACCACAATGAAACATGGGAGCACGAACGTATATTCTTCACATTTCTTGCTGATCTTTTAACCGGTATCGGGTTTTGTCTTCTACTTGCTGTGTCTTATAGAATTTGGGGCAAATCTGTTCATTGGCGTCAAGGTTTATATTGGGGATTGGCGGGCTTTATTATTTTCACTTTAGCCCCTGGATTAGGATTACCCCCAGAGGTTCCAGGTACAATTGCCGCAGATTTGGCTGCACGTCAAATATGGTGGATAGTAACTGTGTGTTTTACGGCAGCTGGATTAGGTTTAATTTTTTTAAATAAACATATGATATATGCAATCATTGGTATTGCTTTATTAACTCTTCCACATATTTATGGGGCACCACAACCAACAGAATATATCAGTACTGCCCCCGAAGCTTTAACCCATCGTTTTATTGTTGTTGTCATAATAAGTGGTTTAATCTTTTGGACCAGTATGGGTTGTTTAACAAGTTTCTTTTACAACAAATTTTTTAAAAAAGATATTTTTATAGATAATTATCAACAATCTTGATCATAAAAAATAAGTACCCTTTTTAAAACAGGCTTCATTTTCTTTAATTCAAAAATATAAAATAACAAAGCCATTATAATGAATAATGGCTTTGCTTATATATCGTACGTTTTTCTTGAAAATTATAATTGTAAAATTAATAATCCAATAGAAATATAAATAACAGCTTGGAATGCGCCGACAGCAATATTTCTTTGCCGTATAACCTCATCATTTATATTGGCTTTATATAAAATGATCCAACATGTGACCCAACCAAGAATTCGCCAAATAATAATAATACCAATTAAAACTATAAGCCATGCAGATAAAATATTTATAATATTATATTCATCATAAACAACAATTTGTGCTGCTGTTGCAATAGCAAATGCTGCGCCTATTTTTTCACCTGCAAAGCGCACTGCTAAGGCAATATTATTATCTTTTAACCCATCATAGAAATTTGTATTATTAAATCTACTAAAAAACTTCATATTGATAATGGTCATAATCGTCAAAACAATCTGCGCTATAATATAGCCACCCAATAAAATTGTAATACCTTCAACAGAGACAACTGTAACCCAAATCATTATAGCCCGAATAATAATTGCCACTGCAAGGACGTTACTAGCATCAGCAATAGCGACAGCTACATTTCCTTTAATTATTTCATCCCGAATTAAAATAGATGATAAAGTAATTTTTGCAAAAATCACGCGTGTAAAAACCATTAATAAAATGCCGAGTATACCAAATAACCCAACAGAAACTGCAGAATCTAACAAGGTACTTTCTGCATCACCATAAATTGTTCCACTTAACATAATCGTAACAGCAAGAGTTGCTGCTGCAAGTGAAATACCAAATGCTGTATTATCTTTTTTAAACAATTCTTTTGATGTATTAATATGGGCTATTGCTCCCAAAAATAGCCGCAACCATACAAATAAACCAATAACAATAAGCAAATTAACAAGTTGAATTGTATTATAATAATGATCCCAATAAATCATTTCTGTTATATTCATCATATTACCTTTCATAAATAGTAGTCATTCGATAATTATTAATTAATAATTAGGGTTACCTTTTGATAATCAGCATCTTCTAAATCATTACTGAATTGAAACTCAAATTTATTACATATTGCTTTAATACTTTTATTTGTTTTCATAATTTTTTCCCATAATACGTGTATATTTCTATAGATTGCATAATCAATAAGTATCTGCATTAAAATTGTACCTATTCCCTGGTTATGATAATCGCTCCTTACCATTATTGAACATTCGGCCTGGGTATAATCTGATTGAATATTTAAATGAGCAATACCTAAAATTTCATTTTGTTTTAAATTAAAAGCAATAAATACCATCGAACGCATATAATCAGTTTGTGTATATCGCGTCAGAAATTTTTGAGTAAAATATTGAAGTGTAGTCATCATACAAGATTGTAAATCATGAGGTTTCATTTTTTGTAAAAAAGCATGACAATATTCTATATCTTCTGCCTTTATTGGCCGTATAAATATATTTTTATTATTAGTAAGTTTTTTTTCTTTTTCCCATGATTTAGGATAAGGGCAAATAGCCATGCGTTGGTTTTCAGTTTTTGAAGTATAATATAACTTATTTAAGACAATTCGTGCATCTAAAGCTAAAACTCCTTTGTCATCTACCAAAAGTGGATTAATATCAAGTTCTGATATTTCTGGTAAATCACTAGCCATAGCTGACAATTTAATTAAAGTTAAAATTATATCATTAATAGCTGCAGGCGGTGTGTTCCTATAACCTTTTAGTCTCTTATAAATACTTGTTCTTTTTAATAAATCATGAGCTAAATTTATATCCAGAGGTGGTAATTCAATAGCCATATCTTTAATTATCTCTACAGCTGTACCGCCAGCTCCAAATAAAATTGTAGGGCCAAAAATTTTATCATCTCCTATTCCGAGAATTAATTCATGTGAATTAGATCTATGAATCATGGGCTGAATTATAAACCCTTCAATTTTTTGATTTAATTTTTCGATCATTCTTTCAATAAATTTTTGTGCTTCTTTTCTATTTTGTATATTTAATGCTACACCACCAACATCAGATTTATGAATAATTTCTCTGGATAATATTTTAATAACAATTTTTTGTTCTTTTTTTAATAAAGTTTCTACTACTGCAAGAGCCTCATTCATAGTTTTAACTATAAACTCTTGAACTGTGGGTATTTTATATATATCTAAAATTCTTTTTACTTCTGGTTCAATTAAAAAAGTCCTGTTTTCTTGCAAAACAGAATGAATAATTATTCTAGCTTCCTGGATTTCAGATTCTAATAAAGGCAGAGGTGATGGAGTATACATCAATATTTTTTGTGACCGTACATATTGATTTAAATAAATAAAACTATGGACTGCATCTTCTGGTGTATTATAAACTGGAATATTGTGTTTATCTAATAATCTATGAGCATCATATGCATCTCCTAGCCAACTTGTTAATATTGGTTTAGAGAATTTGTTTTTTGTTATTGTATCTATAACTGCTTGAGCAGCATTCACACTAGATGCTAATGCTGTCGGACAATTAATTACTAGTACTGCTTCTGTTTGTTGATCAGACAAAACAACCTCTAAGGTTTTAGCATATCTCTCAGGGTTTGCATCACCAATGATATCAATTGGGTTTGTACGAGACCAATTAGATGGTAAATATGTATTAAGCTTCTGAATTGTTTTGGAACCTAAACAAGCAAGTTTACCGCCATAATCAATAAGAC